>NZ_MBEM01000233.1:0-2374 GCF_001954045.1 Mycobacterium sp. SP-6446
ACCGAGCTGACGCCGGAGGAGCGGCTGCTGCGCGCGATCTTCGGTGAGAAGGCCCGGGAGGTCCGCGACACCTCGCTGAAGGTGCCGCACGGTGAGTCCGGCAAGGTGATCGGCATTCGGGTGTTCTCCCGCGAGGACGACGATGAACTGCCGGCCGGCGTCAACGAGCTGGTGCGCGTGTACGTCGCGCAGAAGCGCAAGATCTCCGACGGCGACAAGCTGGCCGGACGGCACGGCAACAAGGGCGTGATCGGCAAGATCCTGCCCGTCGAGGACATGCCGTTCCTGCCGGACGGCACGCCGGTGGACATCATCCTGAACACCCATGGTGTGCCGCGACGGATGAACATCGGCCAGATCCTGGAGACGCACCTCGGTTGGTGCGCGCACAGCGGCTGGAAGATCGACACCGCCAACGGAGTTCCCGACTGGGCGGCCAAGTTGCCCAAGGAACTGCTGGACGCGGAGCCGAACGCCATCGTCTCGACGCCGGTGTTCGACGGTGCCCAGGAGGCCGAGCTGCAGGGGCTGTTGTCGGCCACGCTGCCCAACCGGGACGACGAAGTGCTGGTGGATGCGGACGGCAAGGCGGTGCTGCTCGACGGCCGCAGCGGTGAGCCGTTCCCGTACCCGGTGACCGTTGGCTACATGTACATCATGAAGCTGCACCACCTGGTGGACGACAAGATCCACGCCCGCTCCACGGGGCCGTACTCGATGATCACCCAGCAGCCGCTCGGTGGTAAGGCACAGTTCGGTGGCCAGCGCTTCGGTGAGATGGAGTGCTGGGCCATGCAGGCCTACGGTGCCGCGTACACGCTGCAGGAGCTGCTGACCATCAAGTCCGACGACACGGTCGGTCGGGTCAAGGTTTACGAGGCGATCGTCAAGGGCGAGAACATCCCCGAGCCGGGCATCCCCGAGTCGTTCAAGGTGTTGCTCAAGGAGCTGCAGTCGCTGTGCCTCAACGTTGAGGTGCTCTCGTCCGACGGCGCGGCGATTGAGCTGCGCGAGGGCGAGGACGAGGACCTGGAGCGGGCCGCCGCGAATCTCGGAATCAACCTGTCCCGCAACGAATCCGCGTCCGTTGAGGACCTGGCTTAACTAGTTACTAAACCCGCAAGGGGAAAGGGAGTTACGTGCTCGACGTCAACTTCTTCGATGAACTCCGTATCGGCCTGGCCACCGCGGAGGACATCAGGCAATGGTCTTACGGCGAGGTCAAGAAGCCGGAGACGATCAACTACCGCACGCTGAAGCCGGAGAAGGACGGCCTGTTCTGCGAGAAGATCTTCGGACCGACTCGCGACTGGGAGTGCTACTGCGGCAAGTACAAGCGCGTCCGCTTCAAGGGCATCATCTGTGAGCGCTGCGGCGTCGAGGTGACCCGCGCCAAGGTGCGCCGCGAGCGGATGGGTCACATCGAGCTGGCCGCTCCGGTGACGCACATCTGGTACTTCAAGGGTGTGCCCTCGCGCCTGGGGTACTTGCTCGACCTCGCGCCGAAGGATCTCGAGAAGATCATCTACTTCGCCGCGTACGTGATCACTTCCGTCGACGACGAGATGCGGCACAACGAGCTGTCCACGCTCGAGGCCGAAATGGTGGTGGAGCGCAAGGGTGTTGAGGACCAGCGCGACGCCGAGCTGGAGGCCCGTGCGCAGAAGCTCGAAGCCGACCTTGCCGAGCTGGAGGCCGAGGGCGCCAAGGCCGACGCCAGGCGCAAGGTTCGCGACGGCGGCGAGCGCGAGATGCGCCAGATCCGTGACCGCGCCCAGCGTGAGCTGGACCGGCTTGAAGACATCTGGAGCACCTTCACCAAGCTGGCCCCCAAGCAGCTGATCGTCGACGAGAACCTCTACCGCGAACTCGTCGACCGCTACGGTGAGTACTTCACCGGCGCCATGGGCGCGGAGTCGATCCAGAAGTTGATCGAGAACTTCGACATCGACGCCGAGGCCGACTCGCTGCGTGACGTCATCCGAAACGGCAAGGGGCAGAAGAAGCTTCGTGCGCTCAAGCGCCTCAAGGTGGTCGCCGCGTTCCAGCAGTCGGGCAACTCGCCGATGGGCATGGTGCTCGACGCCGTCCCGGTGATTCCGCCGGAGCTGCGCCCGATGGTGCAGCTCGACGGTGGCCGGTTCGCCACCAGCGACCTCAACGACCTGTACCGCCGCGTGATCAACCGGAACAACAGGCTCAAGAGGCTGATCGACCTCGGTGCCCCCGAGATCATCGTCAACAACGAGAAGCGGATGTTGCAGGAGTCCGTGGACGCGCTGTTCGACAACGGCCGTCGCGGCCGCCCGGTCACCGGGCCGGGTAACCGCCCGCTGAAGTCGCTGTCGGATCTGCTCAAGGGCAAGCAGGGCCG
>NZ_MBEM01000234.1:0-87231 GCF_001954045.1 Mycobacterium sp. SP-6446
AACGCCACCGGCGACACCGTCGTGCTGGTGCGTCTCGAAAAGCTGGAAACCGTCGCGAATCGCCTCACCGTGAAGGTGCTTGTGATCCCCGAGGATTCCATGTTCGACAAGCGCCTCGACGTCCTTAAGACCGACACCGCGGTGCGTATGGACCCCCCTAACGATCTCGGAGACCTCCAATACCCGGCGGGGAAGTCGCCGGCGCAGGTTGCCACCACGATCGAGGCGCATGGCGATCCGAACAACTGGCCGTTCGACTCCTACAGCACCGACACCCTGTCGGCGGAGGTGCTCGTTGGGCAGGGCGACGCCCGCCAGTACATACCCGCCCGGGTGGAAGTGACCGGGGCGTTGGACGGTTGGGACGTCAGCGTCCAGCGCGTGGGTGAAGCCAGCCAGGAGGCGGATCGCCCGGACAACGTCATCATCACGTTGCATCGCGCTAAGGGGCCGCTGATCTTCGACCTGGGCATTTGCCTGGTCCTGTTCGCCCTACCCACGCTGGCTTTTGCCGTGGCCATTCAAATCGCGCTGGGCAGACGGAAATTCGTGCCGCCCTTCGTGACGTGGTTCGCTGCCATGCTGTTCGCCGTGATCCCGATACGCAATTTCCTTCCGGGGTCTCCGCCTCCGGGCGCATGGATCGACCAGGTTCTGGTGATCTGGGTGCTGATGGCGCTCGTCGCGGCGATGGCCCTGTACATGTTCACCTGGTACCGGCAATCGGACTGAAGCGTTTCGCATAGCCAGCAGTCCTACCCTGAAGGGGTGCTCACCGAGCTGGTCGACCTCCCGGGCGGATCGTTCCGCATGGGGTCGACCAGCTTCTACCCCGAAGAGGCGCCGATCCACACCGTGACCGTCGCCGCATTCGCGGTGGAGCGGCACCCGGTGACCAACGCGCAATTCGCCGAATTCGTCGACGCCACAGGCTATGTGACGGTCGCCGAGCAACCGATCGATCCGACTCTGTACCCGGGTGCGGACCCGGCCGACCTGTGCCCGGGAGCGATGGTTTTCCGCCCGACGCGGGGCCCGGTCGATCTTCGCGACTGGCGGCAGTGGTGGGGCTGGGCGCCGGGTGCGACATGGCGTCATCCGTTCGGTCCCGACGGCCCGGACAGCACCGCCGACCGAGCCGACCATCCGGTGGTCCAGGTGGCCTATCCCGACGCCGCGGCCTACGCGCGATGGGCCGGGCGCCGGCTGCCGACCGAGGCCGAGTGGGAGTACGCCGCGCGCGGCGCAACCACGACGACCTACGCGTGGGGTGAGGAGGAGAAGCCCGGCGGCCGGCTGATGGCCAACACCTGGCAGGGCAGCTTCCCGTATCGCAACGACGGTGCGCTCGGCTGGACGGGGACGTCGCCGGTGGGGACGTTCCCCCCCAACGGTTTTGGCCTCGTCGACATGATCGGCAATGTCTGGGAGTGGACCGCCACCGAGTTTTCCGCGCACCACCGGCTCGACCAACCTCCGAAGGCCTGCTGCGCACCCGCGGGACCCGCCGACCCGGCCGTCAGCCAGACGTTGAAGGGCGGGTCGCACCTGTGCGCTCCGGAGTATTGCCATCGCTACCGTCCCGCCGCGCGGTCGCCGCAGTCACAGGACACCGCGACGACCCATATTGGGTTTCGCTGCGTGGCCAATCCGGTGTCCGGCTAGCAACGTCGTGGCCCGTCGCCGGTCGCGCCCGGCTCGGGTCGCCCGTCCGCCAGGTGAACGGTGGATGTCGGGAGGATGACGGAACCGCCATATGCGGACCGACATGCGATTTCGCCGCGCGGGCGGCGCGACCGTTCGCTAGCATCTGAGGCCGTGGCGTCCCGACGAACTGGATCGCTCCGGCCACTTCCAGACCGGCCCCAGCAACGATGACCACGCAAGCGCGGCCGGCACCCCCCGCGGTCCCGTCGACCGCGCCGTCGGGCAACGGGAAGCCACCGCAGAAGCCGAAACCGTCGAAACCCCGCATCGCGATCGGTTTTGGTGTCCTGGTGACGGTCATTGCCGCCTACGCCCTGTCGCTGCTGGGCGTCCACTGGCTGGAAAGGTCGGAGGGCCCGCTGCCGCCGCTGGATCTAAGCCAGGGCGGGGGCGACGCGACCATCGTGCAGCTGCGCGTCGAGGAGCTGAAGCCGGTCGCACACCGTCTCTCGGTGAATGTGCTTGTGTATCCCGGGGTTTCGGCGTACGACAACCGCTACGACGTGCTGGGCACCGATGTCGCCGTGCGTCTGTATCCGACCAGCGACCTCGGGGACCTGCATTACCCGAAGGGAAAGGCGCCCGCACAACTGAGCACCACTGTCGAAGCGCGCGGTGATCCCGGCAACTGGCCGTTCGACTCGTACCAGACCGAGCCGATCTCGGCCGATGCGTTCGTCGGAGCGGGCGACAACCCCAAGAAAGTGCCCGCCCGCGTCGAAGTGACGGGGGAGCTGGACGGTTGGGACATCAGCGTCCACCGCGTCCACGACCCCGCCGCGCTGCCGACCTCTCGCGCCAGCGACAACGGGAACGTCGTCGTCACCCTGCGAAGGGCCAAGGGGCCGTTGATCTTTGACTTAGGCATCTGCTTGGTGTTGATCAGCCTGCCTACCCTGGCGCTGTTGGTGGCCATTCCGATGGCCCTGGGCAGGAGAAAATTCCTGCCGCCGTTCGCGACGTGGTATGCCGCGAACCTGTTCGCCATCGTCCCGCTGCGCAACATCCTCCCCGGCGCCCCACCGCCGGGCTCTTGGATCGACCAAGCCATCGTGCAGTGGGTGCTGATCGCCTTGGTGACGGCGATGAGTCTGTACATCTTCGCCTGGGTCCGGCAAGGGGATTGATTTTCGCTTGCGCCGGTGTCGGTGCTGTTAAATGCTTGTAAGGGCATAGTTCTACGCGCTGCCAGCAAACAGCACCGTTGATAGCGTTTTACTTCGTGTCGGTGCTCAGAGACTTAGCTGCTGCCGCGGATGATCCGCCAGCCGAGGCAGCGCCGAAGTTCCTCGCGCCGGGAACCGTGGCGCCCGCTACGGGCCCCACCAATGGCAGTCAAGCTCCGCCGGCCCCGCGACCCACTGCGACCCAGCAACAGGCACCGTCGCAGTCCGAGAAAACGGCTCACAAACCGCGACGACGACACCTCGTGCTCGATGTCTCCATCATCGTGGGCGTCGTGGTCGTCTACGTCCTATCCCTGCTCGGCTATCACTGGTTGGCCAGCGCCCCCGGTCCGTTGCCCGACCCGGACGTGAGCACCACCGACAACACCGTGGTGTTGGTGCGCTTGGAGAAGTTGGACACCATCGCAAAGCGCGTCGACGTCAAAGTAGAGGTGCTGCCGGACGATTCGATGGTCGACCATCGCCTCAACGTATTGAACACCGACATGTCCGTGCGTTTCCTCCCGCACAACGACCTGGGAGACCTGCAATTCCCGGCCGGCAAGTCGCCGGCGCGGGTGACCACCACGATCGAGGTGCACGGCGACCCCGGTGACTGGCCTTTCGACTCGTACCGGACCGATACCATCCAAGCGGACGTTCTCGTCGGAAGTGGCGAGAACCGTCAGTACATACCCGCCCGGGTCGAAGTGACTGGATCGCTGGAGGGCTGGAATATCTCGGCCAGTCGAGTCGGGCGGGATAGCCACGACTCGGATCGCCCGGACAACGTCGTCGTGACGGTGAAGCGGGCCAAGGGTCCGCTGGTCTTCGACCTCGGTATCTGCCTGGTGCTCATCACGCTGCCGACGTTGGCGCTGTTCGTGGCCATTCAGATGCTTACCGGCAGAAGACAATTCTTGCCGCCCTTTTCCACTTGGTACGCGGCGATGCTGTTTGCGGTCGTGCCGTTGCGAAACATCCTGCCCGGCACCCCGCCTGCTGGTTCGTGGGTCGACCAAGCCGTTGTGATCTGGGTGCTGATCGCGCTGGCCACGGCGCTGGTGCTGTACATCGCCGCCTGGTACCGGCACTCCAGCTAGGGCGGTTGTCGTAAGGACGTGCCATACTCGAACACATGTTCGATGAACGGCTGCACGAGTACTGGCAGCCCCCGCAAACCGAGGGCTCGCGGGCGCTGGTGGACCGCATGTGCGCGTCGTGGCGAGCCGAGGCCCAGGCGGCCGCGGCTCGGCTGGACGCGATTGGCGAACTGTTCGAGATGCGGCGAGCCCAGCGCGGCGAGCGGCCCGACTGGGCAGTGGACACGTGGGCCGCGGTGGGGGCCGAAGTGGCCGCGGCGTTTCGGATCAGCCTGGCGCTGGCCGGCAGCTTCATGCGGCACGCGCTGGCGATGCGCGAGCGACTACCGGAGGTGGCTGCGGTTTTTCGCGCCGGCGACATCGACTATCGGATGTTCCAGACACTGATGTATCGCACCGATCTGATCACCGACGCCGACGTGCTGGCGGCGGTGGACGCGACCCTGGCCGCCAATGTGGTGCGGTGGCCGTCGATGACCCAGGGCCGATTGGCCGGGCAGGTCGACAAGATCGTCGCCAGGGCCGACGCGGATGCGGTGCGCCAGCGCCGAAAGAGCCAGGGCGACCGCGAGATCTGGATCGGCGATCGGGTCGCGGACGGAGTCTCGGAGATCCATGGCAGCATGCTGACCCCAGATGCGCACGCGCTGGACCAGCGGTTGAACGCGTTGGCCGCCACGGTATGCGAGCATGACCCGCGCAGCCAGCAGCAGCGCCGCTCCGATGCCCTCGGGGCGCTGGCCGTCGGGGCCGACCGGCTGGGATGCCGATGCGGGCGGCCTGATTGCGCCGCCGGAAAACGCCGGCCGGCCTCGCCGGTGGTGATCCACGTGATCGCCGAGCAGGCCACCCTCGACGGTCGCGGTAGCGCCCCGGGCTCGGAGCTGGGCGCCGACGTGCTGATTCCACCCGAGCTGGTGGCCGAACTAGCCAAGTCGGCCAAGCTGATGCCGCTCATCCACCCCAGCGATGCCCCACCCGAAAATGGTTATGTGCCCTCGGCCGCGCTGGCCGATTTCGTTCGGTGCCGGGACCTGACGTGCCGGTGGCCCGGCTGTGACCAAGCGGCCGTCGACTGCGATGTGGACCACACCATCCCCTATAGCCAGGGCGGGCCCACCCACGCGAGCAACCTCAAGTGCTATTGCCGCACCCATCATCTGGTTAAGACGTTTTTCGGCTGGACCGAACAGCAGCTGCCCGATGGCACGCTGATTTTGACCTCGCCCGCCGGCCGGACATATGTCACCACCCCGGGCAGCGCGCTGCTGTTCCCCAGCCTGTGTCGCTCGATGGGTGGCATGCCCGCCGCCGAGGTCGACGTGCCCCAGGATTACTGCGCCGAGCGCACCGCGATGATGCCCAAGCGGCGGCGCACCCGCGCCCAGAACCGCGCAAGCGCCGTCGCCATCGAACGCAACCACAACCGCCGGGCCCGCCTGGAGCGCCAGGCGCTGCTGGCCGGACCCGCCCCACCCCCGGAAGACGACGAACCGCCACCGTTCTAGGTGGAGGATGTTCCCATGCCCGCGCCGCTGCCGCCGCTCGCCGAGGAGGATCACGTCTGCGACGTCTGTGGGATCGCATTCGCCGAGACCCGGATCGACGACGCGGTCGGCGTCATCGCCGGCATACCGGACGCGGCGCGCGATGCCGTGCGCGCGATACCGGCGGAGGTTCGCCGGGTTCGGCCCAGTCCCGAGGTGTGGTCGGCCGCCGAGTATCTCTGCCACCTGCGCGACGTCTACGTCGCCTTCACCATCCGGCTTCACCGCGTCCGCACCGAGGACAAGCCCGCCCTGGAGCCGATGTTCAACGATTTGCGGGCCCGCCGTTTCCGGTACAACGAGTGCGACATCGAAGCCACGCTCGAGGAGCTGGCGAGGGCGGCGGCGGGTTTCCGCGACGAAATCGCGCGGGTGCGCGACGACGGCTGGGACCGCGCGGCCAAACGTTTGCCGGGGGAGGTACGCACCGCGCGGTGGCTGGTGCGCCAGGCGATGCACGAAGGCGTTCACCACCTCGGCGACATCCGCAGAATCGGCGAAATCGCCCGCTGACGGCAATTCGCCGACAATTTGGCTCTGAGCTGGCCGTCCCCTAGACTCTAGGGGTTGCCTTGGGCAGACCTCGGCCGGTGCGAATCGGCCCCGCGTGCCCTTCGGCCACACAGACCGCGCACGTCAGGTTTTGGGTTTCCCCTGCCGTGCACACGCAACCAGGTCAGGAGATCGAGTGATTCAGCAGGAATCGCGGCTGAAGGTCGCCGATAACACCGGCGCCAAGGAGATCTTGTGCATCCGGGTGCTCGGCGGTTCGTCGCGACGCTACGCCGGCATCGGCGACGTCATCGTTGCCACCGTCAAGGACGCCATTCCGGGTGGCAACGTCAAACGAGGTGAGGTCGTCAAAGCCGTCGTGGTGCGCACCGTCAAGGAGCGCAGGCGTCCCGACGGCAGTTACATCAAGTTCGACGAGAACGCCGCGGTGATCATCAAGCCCGACAACGACCCGCGCGGGACGCGTATCTTCGGCCCGGTCGGCCGCGAACTGCGCGAGAAGCGATTCATGAAGATCATCTCGCTGGCCCCGGAGGTGCTGTAGATGAAGGTCAAAAAGGACGACACCGTCCTGGTGATCGCCGGTAAGGACAAGGGCGCCAAGGGCAAGGTGCTCAAGGTCTATCCGGAACGCGGCCGGGTGTTGGTCGAGGGCGTCAACCGGATCAAGAAGCACACCGCGGTTTCCACCACTCAGCGCGGGGCCCGGTCGGGCGGCATCGTCACCCAGGAAGCCCCGATCCACGTTTCCAACGTGATGGTGGTCGACTCGGATGGCAAGCCCGCCCGTGTCGGCTACCGGCTCGACGAGGAAACCGGCAAGCGGGTCCGCATTTCCAAGCGCAACGGCAAGGACATCTGATGACAACCGCTGAGAAGGTGCAGCCACGCCTGAAAGAGCGCTACCGCAACGAGATTCGGGATGCGTTGCACAAGCAGTTCGGCTACGGCAACGTCATGCAGATCCCGACGGTGACGAAGGTCGTCGTCAACATGGGGGTCGGTGACGCGGCCCGAGACGCCAAGCTGATCAACGGCGCGGTCAACGACCTTGCGCTGATCACCGGGCAACGCCCCGAAATTCGCAAGGCACGCAAGTCGATCGCCCAGTTCAAGCTGCGCGAGGGCATGCCGATCGGCGTGCGGGTTACCTTGCGTGGCGACCGGATGTGGGAGTTCCTGGACCGCCTCACGTCAATCGCGCTGCCACGAATTCGTGACTTCCGCGGGCTTTCGCCCAAGCAGTTCGACGGCGTCGGCAACTACACCTTCGGGCTGGCCGAGCAGTCGGTGTTCCACGAGATCGACGTGGACAAGATCGACCGGGTCCGCGGCATGGACATCAACGTCGTCACCTCGGCGACAAACGACGACGAAGGACGAGCGCTGTTGCGGGCCCTCGGCTTTCCGTTCAAGGAGAACTGACTAGATGGCTAAGAAGGCACTGGTTAACAAGGCCGCGCGCAAGCCGAAGTTCGCGGTGCGCGGCTACACCCGCTGCAGCAAGTGCGGCCGTCCGCGCGCGGTGTTCCGCAAGTTCGGGCTCTGCAGAATTTGCCTGCGCGAGATGGCGCACGCGGGTGAGTTGCCCGGCGTGCAGAAGAGCAGCTGGTGACGGGACATAGGACGCAACTATGACGATGACCGACCCGATCGCGGACTTCTTGACACGTCTGCGCAACGCCAATTCGGCGTATCACGACGAGGTGAGCTTGCCGCACTCGAAGATCAAGGCCAACATCGCCCAGATCCTCAAGAGCGAGGGCTACATCAGCGACTACCGGACCGAGGATGCTCGGGTCGGCAAGTCGCTGGTCATCCAGCTCAAGTACGGGCCGAGCCGCGAACGCAGCATCGCCGGTTTGCGCCGGGTGTCCAAGCCTGGCCTGCGGGTGTACGCGAAATCCACCAATCTGCCGCGGGTGCTCGGCGGCCTGGGCGTGGCGATCATCTCGACCTCCTCGGGCCTGCTGACCGACCGTCAGGCAGCCAGACAGGGCGTGGGCGGCGAAGTCCTCGCGTACGTGTGGTGAGGGGTTGAGGAAGAGCAATGTCGCGCATTGGTAAGCAGCCGATTCCGGTCCCCTCCGGAGTCGACGTCACGATCGAAGGCCAGAACGTCTCGGTGAAGGGACCCAAGGGCACCCTGGATCTGAAGGTCGCCGAGCCGATCGCCGTGTCGCGCAACGACGACGGTGCCATCGTGGTCACCCGTCCCGACGACGAGCGGCGCAACCGCTCCCTGCACGGGTTGTCCCGCACCCTGGTCTCCAACCTGGTCACCGGTGTCACCGAGGGTTACACCACCAAGATGGAGATCTTCGGTGTCGGTTATCGGGTGCAGCTCAAGGGTTCCAACCTCGAGTTCGCGCTGGGATACAGCCATCCCGTGGTGATCGAGGCCCCCGAGGGCATCACGTTCGCGGTGCAGTCGCCGACGAAATTCACGATCACCGGGATCGACAAGCAAAAAGTCGGCCAGATTTCGGCGAATATCCGCCGCCTGCGCCGCCCCGACCCCTACAAGGGCAAGGGCGTGCGCTACGAGGGCGAGCAGATCCGCCGCAAGGTCGGAAAGACAGGTAAGTAGCCATGGCGAAATCACAAGCTGCCGCCGTGCGAAAGTCGGTGGGGCAGAGCGTGTCCGAAGCGCGGCGGATCTCGCGGGTGCGTAGGCACGCGCGCCTGCGCAAGAAGATCTCGGGCACCGGCGAGCGCCCGCGGCTGGTCGTGCACCGGTCCGCGCGGCACATTCACGTGCAATTGGTCAACGACGAAAACGGCACCACGCTGGCCGCCGCGTCGTCGATCGAGGCCGATGTGCGCGGCGTGGACGGTGACAAGAAAGCCCACAGCGTGCGGGTCGGTCAACTGATCGCCGAGCGCGCCAAGGCCGCCGGCATCGAGAGCGCGGTGTTCGACCGCGGCGGCTACACCTACGGCGGACGGATCGCGGCGCTGGCCGATGCCGCACGCGAGAACGGATTGAGTTTCTGATGACAACTGGAAGGACCGCATAATGGCGGAGCAGCCGGTCGGCGGGCAAGGCGCCCCAGAGGGCCGCGACGCGCGCGGTGACGGCCGCGATTCCCGTGGCAGGCGCGACGGCGGCGGCCGCGGCCGCGACCGTGACGGCGACAAGAGCAATTACCTGGAACGGGTCGTCGCCATCAACCGCGTCTCCAAGGTGGTCAAGGGTGGTCGGCGATTCAGCTTCACCGCCCTGGTCATCGTGGGTGACGGCAACGGGATGGTCGGCGTCGGTTACGGCAAGGCCAAGGAAGTCCCGGCCGCGATCGCCAAGGGTGTGGAAGAGGCACGCAAGGGCTTTTTCCGGGTTCCGTTGATCGGCGGCACCATCACTCATCCGGTCCAGGGTGAGGCGGCCGCCGGCGTGGTGCTGTTGCGCCCCGCCAGTCCGGGTACCGGTGTGATCGCCGGCGGCGCGGCCCGCGCGGTGCTGGAATGTGCTGGGGTGCGCGACATCCTGGCCAAATCGTTGGGCAGCGACAACGCGATCAACGTGGTGCACGCCACCGTCGCCGCGCTCAAGCTGCTGCAGCGTCCCGAAGAGGTGGCCGCCCGCCGCGGACTGCCGATCGAGGACGTCGCCCCGGCCGGGATGCTCAAGGCGCGACGGGAGAGCGAGGCGCTGGCGAGTGCGACCGCGGCCCGGGAGGCGCAGCCATGAGTCAGCTGAAGATCACCCAGGTGCGCAGCACCATCGGGACGCGCTGGAAGCAGCGCGAGAGCCTGCGCACGCTGGGACTGCACCGGATTCGCCATTCGGTGGTCCGCGAAGACAACCCGCAGACGCGCGGCCTGATCGCGGTCGTGAGCCACCTCGTCGAGGTGGAGCCGGCCGAGGCGGGCGCCGGAGGTAAGACCAAATGACACTCAAGCTGCATGACCTACGGCCCGCGCCCGGGTCGAAAACCGCCCGCACCCGCGTGGGTCGCGGTGAGGGCTCCAAGGGCAAGACCGCGGGCCGTGGCACCAAGGGCACCAAGGCCCGCAAGCAGGTGCCGGCGACCTTCGAGGGCGGGCAAATGCCGATCCACATGCGGCTGCCCAAGCTGAAGGGGTTCCGCAACCGGTTCCGCACCGAATACGAGATTGTCAACGTCGGGGACATCAATCGGTTGTTCCCCAAGGGCGGTGCGGTCGGTGTGGACGACCTGGTGGCCAAGGGCGCGGTTCGCAAGAACGCGTTGGTCAAGGTTCTCGGCGACGGCAAGCTGACCGTGAAGGTCGACCTGTCCGCGCACAAGTTCAGCGGCAGCGCACGCGAGAAAATCACCGCCGCCGGCGGTTCGGTCACCGAGCTGTAGTCAGCGCAGCTGCGGAATCACCTCCGCGGCAAGGCGTTCCATCTGCGCGCCGTTCTCCGCGACATCGGTGGCGACGGGGTTGAGTAGCAGCATCTCCGCCCCGGCGTCGATCACCTCGCGCAGTCCGCGTGCCACGTCGTCGGGGGTGCCCGACACCGGAACCGCGTCGATGCCGGACATTTCGCCGTAGATGCGGCGCAGCCCGGCGAGCACCCGTTCACGCGCCCGCGCGGCATCGTCGTCGATCATCAGATAGACCCGTTTGCCGATGGTGAAGCGCGCCGGGTCTTTATGTTGTTCGTCGAGTTCGCGGCGCAGGATGCCGACGGCTTCGGCGAACGCTTCGGTGGTCGAGGAGCCCGCACCCAAAAACGAGTCGCCGTGGCGCACGGCCCGGGCCAGCGCCTTGGGAGCGAGGCCGCCGAACCAGATCGGCGGGTGAGGCCGCTGCACCGGCTTGGGCTGGATGGGAAGGTCGTCGACGTCACGGAACCGGACGTGGAAGCTCACCCGGGGCTCGTCGGACCAGGCCGCCTTCATCAGGTCCAGGCCCTCGGTGAAATAGCTTATGTAGGTTGACTTCTCGACGCCGAACGCGGCGAACCTGCGAAATCCGCCGCCGGGTGCGACGCCGACGTCGAGGCGGCCGTGGCTGAGCCGGTCCACGGCGGTAACGGCCGAGGCCAACTGAAGCGGATCATGCAGCGAGGACACCAGCACCGCGACCCCGAGGCGCAGTCGCTCGGTGCAGGCCGCGCAGTACGCGAGCAGCTCCAGCGGCGCCAGCAGCGGTGCATCGCCGATGATCTGCTCGAGCACCCAGCCTCCCTCGAACCCAAGTTCCTCCGCGCGCGCGAGATACAAGCGCAGCCCGGCGTCATCGAAGCCGTCGAAGTCGAATTGGGGGATGGCGATCGAGAACCTCACCCCACCACCGTACGGCGGCTCATCGGTAGGCTGCGATCATGTTCGGCTTCCTGCCTTCGCTTCCCGGCATCGCACGGTGGGGGGACGAGGTGCGTGCCGTGGCCGGCCGCATCGATACCGCGCGCCACCACGGCGTGCCCAATGGCTGCGTTCTCGAATTGAACTTGCGCACGGTGCCGCCGGAAAGCTCGGGCTTCGACCCGCTGGCGTTCATCACCGGGGGCGGCCGGCCGATGGCGCTGCGTGACGCCGTCGCCGCGATCCATCGGGCCGCCGCAGACTCGCGGGTCGCAGGACTGATTGCCCGCGTGCAGCTTGCTGCGGCGCCGCCGGCGGCGGTTCAGGAGCTGCGGGAAGCCGTCGCGGCCTTCACCGCCCGCAAGCCGTCACTGGCGTGGGCCGAGACCTATCCGGGGACGCTGTCGTACTACCTGGCTTCGGCATTCGGCGAAGTGTGGATGCAGCCGTCGGGCAGCGTCGGCCTGGTCGGCTTCGCCAGCAGCGTTACCTTCCTGCGGGACGCGCTCGACAAGGCCGGCATCGAAGCCGAGTTCGTCGCGCGCGGCGAATACAAGTCGGCGATCAACCGATACACCGAGGGCGGGTTCACCGAGGCTCACCGCGAAGCCGTCACCCGGATGCTCGAAAGCCTGCAGGACCAGGTGTGGCAGGCGGTCGCCGAATCACGCAGCATCGATTCGGGTGCGCTCGACGCCCTGGCCGACCGGGCCCCGCTATTACACGATGACGCCGTCGCCTCCGGTCTGGTCGACCGGATCGGCTTCCGCGACGAGGCCTACGCGCGGATAGCGGAACTGATTGGTGTGGAAGGCATTTCGCCGGAATCCATCGACTCCGATGAGAACGCTCCGCCGCGGCTCTACCTGTCGCGGTACGCCGGCGCGGCCCAGTCCAGGTTGGCCCCGGCCTTGCCGCCGATTCCCGGCCGCCGTCCCAAACCCACGCTCGCCCTGGTCACCGTCGCGGGCCATATCGTAGACGGGCGCGGCGGGCCCCAATTCCTGCCCTTCGGCGCCGCGGCCGTCGGCGGCGACACCATCGCGGCGGCACTGCGCGAGGCGGCCGCCAACGACGCGGTGTCCGCGATTGTGCTGCGAGTGGACAGCCCGGGCGGCTCACTCTTCGCCTCGGAGACCGTCTGGCGCGAGGTGGCACGGGCCCGCGCACGCGGCAAACCGGTGGTGGCGTCCATGGCCTCGGTCGCCGCGTCCGGCGGCTACTACATCTCGATGGGCACCGACGCGATCGTGGCCAGTCCCGGCACGATCACCGGGTCCATCGGTGTGTACAGCGGAAAGTTCGTTGTTCGCGATCTGAAGGGGCGGCTGGGGGTGGCCTCGGATACCGTGCGCACCAACGCAAATGCCGATGCCTGGTCGATCGACGCGCCGTTCACGCCGCAGCAGCGGGCCCATCAGGAGGCCCAGGCCGACGTGGCCTACGCCAACTTCGTGGAGCGGGTGGCGCAGGGGCGCAAGCTGAGCGGCGAAGCCGTGGATGCCGTGGCCCGGGGGCGAGTGTGGACGGGTGCCGACGCCTTGGAGCGCGGGCTGGTCGACGAACTCGGCGGCCTGCGAACCGCCATACGCCGAGCCAAGTTCCTGGCCGGCCTGGACGAGGACACCGACGTCCATATCGTCAGCTACCCGGGCTCGTCGCTGCTGGACTTCGTGCGACCCCGCGCGTCGTCGCAACCTGCCGCGGCGTCGCTGCCCGACGCGCTGGCCGCACTGCTGGGCCGGTCGGTTGCCGGCATACTCGAGGACGCCGGGCGGACGATGACCGGCACCCACGTGCTGTGGCCGGGGGAGTGGCGCTTCTAGCCGATGAGGCCGCCGCTGATGAAGATGATTTCGCCGAGCGGGTCGTCGTTTTCGGGAGGGGGTACGTCGATGCCGTTGCGCTGGAACAGTTCGGTGCGCGTCACGCCCTCGACGTCCCACCCCGACGTCCGCAGATAGTCGACGACATGGTTGCGTTGGCCGGTATACACCAGCGACCCCATGTCGATGTCCACGCCGTGATCCCGGAAGGAACCGGACATCTCCCGGGCCCGCTCGACATCGAAATCGATGATGCCCGGCACGAATTCGGTGGCGATAGTGCTCCCCGGCGCACTGAGCGCCGTGATGTTGTCGAACAACCGGTCCTGGGCCTCCGGCGGCAGGTAGATCAGCAGGCCTTCCGCCAACCAGGCCGTCGGCGCGGTGGTGTCCAGCCCGGCCGCCCGGAGCGCCGCCGGCCAGTCACCGCGCAGGTCGATGGCGACGGTGTGCCGGGTGGCGGTGGGCTGGGCCCCGATGCCGGCCAATGTGGTGGTCTTGAACTCGATCACCTGGGGCTGGTCGATCTCGTAGACGACCGTGCCGCCGGGCCACGGCAGCCGGAAGGCGCGCGAGTCCAATCCGGACGCCAGGATCACCACCTGACGAACGCCTGCGGCGGTGGCGGCGAGGAAGTAGTCGTCGAAGTACTTGGTGCGCACCGCCATTCCGTCGATCATCGCCTGCATGCGCACCGGCGAGGCGTTTTCGATCGCGTCGAAGTCGAGCTCACCGTCCATCATCTTGGTGAACAAGTCCACCCCCACCGCGCGCACCAGTGGTTCGGCGAACGGGTCGTTGATCAAACCGCGCGGATCCTTCGTCGCCATGGCGCGGCCGGCCGCGACCATCGTCGCGGTCACGCCCACGCTGGACGCCAGATCCCAGTGGTCGTCATGAGAGCGTGGCACGACGTAACTCTACTGCAGCGTCGCGGCCACGTAGCTCAAGTCACCGAACGCGGCGGCCATCGCGTCCTCAGGGAACTCAAACCCGTTGCGGGCATACAATTCCCGGGCGGGATGGGCAATCACCTGCCAGCCGTGCGTTGTCAGGTAGTCGACGACGACGTTGCGCTCGCCGCGGTAGAACAGGTCGGCCGCGTTGAGGTTGAAACCGAAGCGCTGCCACCGCTCGGAGATACGCTGCAACCGCTCGTCGGTAAACGCGTTCGGGTCGGGTACGTGTTCGGTGGCCAGCCGGCTGCCCGGCGCGCTCAGCGCGGTGATGCTGTCGAACAGTCGATCCTGGGCCTCCGGGGGCAGATAGGGCAACAGACCTTCGGCGCTCCACGCCGTCGGCTGCCCGACGTCAAAGCCGCTCTCCCGCAACGCCGCCGGCCAGTCGCCCCGCAGGTCGATGCTGACGGTGCGGCGTTCGGCGGTCGGGTCGGCGCCGAGGCCGGCCAGCGTGTCGGTCTTGAAGGCGATGACCTGCGGCTGGTCGATCTCGTAGACCACCGTGCCCGCCGGCCACGGCAGTCGGTAGGCCCTGGTGTCCAGCCCGGACGCCAGGATCACCGCCTGCCGCACACCGTCTTTGGTGGCGCCGATGAAGAAGTCGTCGAAAAACCTGGTGCGCACCGCGATCTGCTCGCGGCGCGCCTTGCGGTTGAACAGCGGGTCGTCCTCAAAATCGAGCTCGCCGTCGATGATGCGGACGAAGGGGTCCAACCCCACGGCGCGGACCAGGGGGTCGGCCAGTGGATCGTCGAGCAGCGCATCGGGTCCCTGCGACGCCACGGCGCGCGACGCGGCGACCATGGTCGCGGTCGCTCCCACGCTCTGCGCAGGTCCCCAGGTGTCGCCGTCGCTGCGTCCCGAGTCGACCGTCATTTCAGGTACCCGCTCACGTAAACCATGTCGCCCATGCGCGTGTCGTCGTCCTCGAAGGGTGGAAGTCCGTTGTCCGCGAACAGCTCTCGAATGGTGATTCCGTTCAGTGCCCAGCCGCGATCGGCCAGATAGGGAGCCGCTTCGTTGCGTTCACCGAAGTAGACCAGCCCCGCCATGTCGAGATCGAAGCCGTGCGCACGCCAGCGCTCGGCGATGCGTTGCATCCGTTCCTTCAACTTGTCCTCGTCACCGGGCTGCGGGTTGGGCGCGCTCTCGGTGGCGAACCGGCTTCCGGGCGCGCTGAGTTCGGTGATGGTGTCCAGCAGGCGGTCCTGCGCCTCCGGCGGCAGGTAGCCAAGCAGACCCTCGGCGCTCCACGCGGTCGGCCGGGCCGGGTCGAATCCGGCGGCGCGCAGTGCGGCGGGCCAGTCGTCGCGCAGATCGACCGCGACCGTTCGCCGCTCGGCGGTGGGCGCGGCCCCCAATTCGGCCAGCGTGCGGGTCTTGAATTCGATGACCTGGGGCTGGTCGACTTCGTAGACGATGGTTCCGGCCGGCCACTGCAGTCGGTACGCGCGGGAATCCAGGCCCGACGCCAGGATCACGACCTGCTCGATGCCCGCGTTCGTCGCGTCGATGAAGAACTCGTCGAAGAACTTGGTGCGCACCGCCATGTTGTCGGCCATCCGCGACATGGCCCCGGGGGACCCCGCGGATTCCGCGGTGCCGTCGTGCACGTCGTTCAGATCGTCGGGGCTCACCTCGCCGGTCGCCAGCCTGGTGAGAAGGTCGACGCCGACCGCTCTGACCAGCGGCTCCGCGTAGGGGTCGTCGATCAGCGGGCGGTCGTCCCGGCTCGCCACCGCCCGCGCCGCCGCGACCATCGTCGCGGTCACGCCGACGCTGGACGCCAGGTCCCAGGTGTCACCCTCATACCTCGTGGAAGTCATCTTCTCCCCCTACCCGGATGTAGTCAGTCTAATATTTAGCCAATATAACAAGCGTCAACCACTGTACGCCTATTCCATTTCGCGGCAACCTTGACTGATGGCATACGCGGCAGCGGGTAAACGGGTGCTCATCACCGGCGCGTCGTCGGGTCTGGGGGCGGCCCTGGCGCGACAGCTCGCGGCCCGCGAAGCGGTGGTGGGACTGATCGCCCGAAGGCGCGCTCGCCTCGACGAGGTGCTGGCCGACTGCCGGCGGAGCACGCCGGACTCGGCGATGTGGGTGGCCGACCTGGCCGACACCGCCGCCCTGCGCGCCCTGGCGCTGCGTGCGTGGGACGACCTCGGCGGCATCGACGTGCTGATCAACAACGCCGCGATGCCGAAGCGTCGGCCCGTCACCGACCTGGATCCGGGCGAGGTGGAGAACGTCATGCGGATCAACTTCTTCGCGCCGATGCGCCTGACGCTGGAGCTGCTGCCGCGGATGCTGGCGCGCGGCTCGGGCCTGATCGTCAACGTGTCCAGCGTCGGCGGCCGGCTCGGCATCATTCACGAAACCGCTTATTGTGCAAGCAAATTCGCGTTGTGCGGCTGGAGCGAGGCGATGGCCGTGGACCTATACGGCACCGGGGTCTCGGTGAAGCTCATCGAGCCCGGGCCGGTCGACACCGAGATCTGGGATCAGCCGGGCAGCGAGGAGCCGCTCTACCAGGGGCCCAAGGTGCCCGCCGACGAGGTGGCCGAAGGGATCATCGACGCCCTGGGCAGCGACACGTTCGAGCACTACGTGCCGGACATGAAGGCCGTGGTGGACGCCAAGAACGCCGACCTCGATGCGTTCATAGCGGGCACGGCCGCGATGGCGCCGCGGTGAAGGCGCTCGTCTACGGCGTCCCGCCGGAGCCGTCGCCGGGACCCGACGACGCACTGACCCACAGCCCGGTCGCACTGCAGGAAGTCGCGGATCCGCAATTGCCGCATCAGGATTGGGTGCTCACCCGCCCCCGCCTGACCGGCATCTGCGGCTCGGATTCCAAGCAGATCCTGATGGACTTCGGCGAGGACGATGTCGACAACGCCATGGCCGCGTTCTGTTCCTTCCCCCAAGTCATGGGCCACGAGGTGGTCGCCGACGTGGTCGCCTTGGGGCCCAAGGCACGCGGGCTGGAGATCGGGCAGCGGGTCGTGCTGAACCCGTGGCTGTCCTGCGGACCGCGCGGCATCGAACCGCCTTGCCCCGCTTGCGAAAGCGGCGACTACAGCCTGTGCTGGAGCTTCACCGACGGCGACATCAAGCCCGGCATCCACACCGGGGTGTCCGCCGATGTCACCGGTGGATACGCCGAGCTGATGCCCGCCCACGACAGCATGCTGTTCGGCGTTCCCGACTCGATTCCCGACGAGCTGGCGGTGTTCGCCGACCCGTTTTCGGTGTCCTTGCACGCGATCACCCGCCACCCGCCGCCGCGCTCGGGGCGGGCGCTGGTGTACGGGGCCGGCTCGCTGGGGCTGTGCGCGGTCGCGATCCTGCGGGCGCTGTATCCCGAGGTGGCCGTCGCCGTGGTGGCGCGCTTCGATGCCCAGGCGGAGTTGGCCCGACGGTTCGGGGCCGCCAAAGTGCTGGCGCACGAACCGCGTCTGGCCGTCGTCGAAGAGCTCGTGGCCTGGGGCGGTGGCCGCCTGCGCCAACCGCTGCAGGGTCTGCCTATGGCCTTCCCCGGACCGATCGACGTCGTGTACGACACCGTCGGCAAGCCCGAGACGTTCGAGGTCGGGGTGCGCGTCCTGCGCTCCCGAGGCACGTTGGTGAAGGCCGGCGTCCACGCGCCCGGCCGGTGGGAGTGGAGTCCGTTGTATTTCAAGGAGATCAGCTGGGTCGGGTCGAACGCGTTCGGGATCGAGGAGGTCGCAGGGCGGCGTCAGCACGCGATCGCCCACTACCTCGACCTGGTCCGCGCCGGCCGGGTGGACCTGGGGCCCATGCTGACCCACACCTTCCGGCTCGAACAGTGGCGCGACGCCTTCCTCGCGATCGCCAACCAGGGCGAGAGCGGCGCCGTCAAGGTCGCGTTCGACCAGCGCTAGACCAGCGCACCCGGGGATCCGGTGATGGGCAAGTCGATCGGGGTGATGACGCCCGGTCGTGCGTCGCACAGGAACGGGATGGCGTTGACGGCCGCGACGGCGGTGCTGTCCATCAGCACGGTCATGACGTCCTCGCCGGGGTGGCCGAACCGGATCGTCGCGTCGACATACGGCTCGCCTTCGATCACCACGCTAAAACCCTTGGGGTCGGTCCATTTTGGCTCGAGCGCGTCGTCGCTCATGGTCCAGCAGATGGCCAGCTCGACCACCGGGCGACCGCCGCGAAGGCCGCGATACGTACGGCGTTGACCCCCGGCGGTGCCCGCGGCGTAGTCCACCCAGCCCAGATTCAGATCCCGGGTGAGCACGGCGGGCTCGACGAACGCCTCCTTGGAATCGAGTTCGGTACCCAGCATTGCGGCGATCATGTCCAGCGTCTCGAAGTAGCCGAGGCCGTAGCGTTGCCTCGCCGGGTCGAGGTGTGTCACCGGCTCGCGGGGCGGTTTGCCGAATCCGAGGACCTTCCACACGTCTTGTACGGGATAGGTGGTGCAGTCCAGCGTTTCGACGAGCTTGACGCTGCGCACCCGCGCGCAGGCGCCGGTGAGGAAGCCGGCGACGACATTGATGAAGCCCGGCTCGAATCCCGTTCCCAGGAACGTCGCTTGGCCCTGTCGCGCCGCCTCTTCGAGCGCCAGGAGTTCGACCGGGTGATGGGTGCCGGTCACGAAGTCGCCCGTGGTGACGACGTTGATGCCGCGGCGCAGCATCGTTTTCACCAAGTCGTAGTCGATGGCACGCGGCATGTAGTTCACGCAGTCCGGCGCGAGGTCGAGCAACGCGTCGACATCGCTGGTCGCGGTGACTCCCGTAGGGGGCCGGTCCGCGAGTGTCCCCGCGTCGCACCCCACTTTGTCCGCACCCAGGGCATGGACGCCCACCACGTCGAAGTCTTCGCGGTCGAGCAGGATGCCGAGCGCTCGCTTGCCGATGTTGCCGGTGGACCACTGAACCACGCGGTAGGGTGCCATGGCTCACCGTAACCGGTGACCACATCCAACCAGCGCGATTTCCCAGTTACAAAGTTGTCGACTCGCCGGGAGGCGCAACTTTCGGACCCAGAAGTTACCCACAAACTTGGCCCATCTGTCCGTCAATGGGGCTCGCCCCCTCGCAATGGCCCAGATGGTACCTGCGCACGGGGTTAGCTTTGTCGATGCAAGCCTGATGGCCTGCGGGTTCGGTGATGCTGGCACAGGGATCGTCGGCGTGTGCTTGTGCTGGTGGCATGCAGAGTGGTGCCAGTGTTATGGCTGCTGCCGCCGACACGCCCGTTATTGCCCTCTTCATCAGTTCTTCCCTTTCTGACCCCCGATGGGCGCAGTGCGACAGTGCATCTGGAGTGGTGACAGTAACGGCGTATTAGTTTCGGCAAGTTGCGTCGATGTGAAGACTTTGGGACGCGCGCGGAGTAATCGCGCCTGGGCGGCGGCTGTCACCGCCTCCCCTGCCGACACCGCTGGTTACCGCGCTGTTGGGCCGCCCCTCTTCGGTGCGCGGCGTTTCGCGCACATCGGGACTAGCACGCCCGCGTCGCAGCCCACTTTGTCCGCGCCGAGTGGCTCAGTGGTCAACCGGGGAGCCGTGCTTGACGAGCGGAGGCGAACATTGTTCTAATCTGAATACTGTTCGAAACCGAACGCTGTTCGAAAGGGGGGCGTGTGGCGGCGGTGTCCAATGCGCCGGTGCTTCGCTACGGGGCCCTGGACCGGGCCCACCTGACGAAGCACTTGCTGCGACTGGCGAAGCGCGTGGGCGTCAGCCGGGTCACGATGCGCGAGCTGGCAGCGGAGGCCGGCACGGCGGCCTCGTCGGTGTACTACCACGTTCGCGACAAGCGGGAACTGCTCGATCTGCTGATCGAAGCGGTGCTCGCACAGATCGAGGTTCCGGAGGAAGGCGACTGGGAAGCACGTTTGATCGCGCTCTATGCCAGGGCGTGGAAGGTGCTGGTCGGCGTGCCCGGGATCGCGGCTCTGCTGCAGGAGCATCCGCACACCACCGCGGCCACCGCGATGGATCTCGCCTCTCGCGAAATTCTGCGCGAATCCGGCTTGACGGCCGAGCATTTCGAGGCGGCGCACGCGGCGTTGTACATCCACCTACTGGGATCCGTGCAACTCGAGCACAGGCGCCGCGCGGGTGGCGCGGCCCGAGGGGTCGACGACAAGGCGTTTATGTACGGATTGCGCCTCATCATGGCGGGCCTGCGCGGCGAGCTCGAAAAGTGAAGCGCACATGACAGACTCGGCAATCGATCTCGCCGAGCCGTCAGTGTGGGCCTCGCGCTTTCCCGACGACATGTTCGCCGAGTTGCGCGCCAGCACGCCGGTGTTTCATCAGCATCTCACCGACCGCGTCAGATCCACTGTGGGCCGCGAGTTTTGGGTGTGCACGAAACATGCCGATGTCGCGCGAGTGCACCGCGATCACGAGTCGTTTACGGCGACCCGCAGACCGCTGATTCAGGACGTAGCGCTGTTCGATTCCTATCCGGCGATCGTGAGCATGGACCCGCCGGATCACACGATTCGGCGCAAGGTCATTGCCCGCGCGTTCACCCGACGCGCGGTGGCCAAGTTGGAGGAAGGCATCCGGGCTCGGGCCAAGACCATGGCCGCTGCCCTGCGCGAGGCCGGCGGTGGTGAGTTCGTCGATCTGGCTGCGGGATTGCCAATCTCGGTGATCGGCGACATCGTCGGGATTCCCGATTCCGACCGCCCGCATGTATTCGGCTTGATCGACCGGGTGTTGAAGACTGCCGGCGCGCAGATGTCCGTGCCCGACGGGGATGACTTGCTCCCGTTCATGGAGCTGTTCCAGTACGCCAGCTCGCTTACCGCTCACAAGCGTGATCATCCCGTGGACGACATATGGAGTGCGTTGTGCACCACGGAGATCACGGAAGAATCGGGCGAGAGCTTCTTGCTGCCCTCCAATGAACTCGAAATCTTCTTCTTCATCCTCGGCTTGGCCGGCGCCGACACGACTCGAAACGCGCTGTGCGACGGCATGCGCGCCTTCGCGGCGAATCCGGACCAGATCGCAGTCTATCGATCCGACCCGGATGCGCGGCGGACGGCGGTCGAGGAGGTGATCCGTTATTCCACGCCGATCATGTTTTGGGTGCGTGGAGCAGCCATGAATGTCATGATCGGCGACGTCCTGATCCCCGAGGGTGCGCGCGTGGTCACGATGTTGCGCTCGGCCAACCGCGACGAAGACGTCTTCGAGGATCCATACCGGTTCGACATTCGCCGCGACCCCAACCCCCACCAGTCCTTCGGCGGGGGCGGCGCTCATCACTGTCTCGGTGCGATGCTTGCGCGGGCGGAAATCCGGGCCGCCCTCGACGAGATCTTGCTCAACACCGGCGCCATCGAAGTCGCGGAGCCGAGGATGACGCTCCCCGATCTCTGCAACAACATGACCGTATACGAATCGCTCCCGGTCAGTCTGGGCCAGCGCTAGGCGGGACGGGTCGCGCGATAGTAGGTGAGCTGTCCGACCACGCGTTGCCGATGCGTGGCGACTTCGGTGCAGTCGAAACCGGCACCGCGCAGCAGGCGCGGAATCGCGTCGCCGAGATTGGCGGCGGCGTGCGGACTACGCCTGATGAGCCGCGCCAGCACGCCGCCCTGGGCGGCCGTGTCGCCGCCGATATCGACCAGGTGCAGCCTGCCGCCCGGGCGCAGAACACGGAAGATCTCCTCCGCCGCAGCGGTTTTCGCGTCGTCACTCACATGGTGCAGCATCATCGACGACAGCACCCGGTCGAATTCCCCGTCGGAGTACGGCAGCCGCTCCGCATAGCCGCGCTCGAAGCGGATCCCGTTCGTCTTTCTCCGCGCCCGGTCAAGCGCCCGCGGGTCGGGGTCGCACCCAACCGCGTCCAAGTGAGGGTAGTCGCGTTTGGCCCGAATGATGAGATTGCCGGTGCCGCAGCCGATTTCCAGGACACGACGGCAGTCGGCGAGCTCGGCGTGCGCGATCAGAGACTCGTGGACCCTTTTCATGCCCAGCAGGCGTGAGATCAGGTCGTAGCAGGGCAGCAGCGCGTCGTGGCCGGCGGCGGGCAGGTAGTCATGTGGATGATGTTTCGTCACAGCATCCATGGTGAACCGGTGTACTGACCGAGAATTGGGCGATCATCGGTGAAAGTAGGACTATCTTTGGCTACATGACGCGGCCGGCTCGGATGGTTCGGCAGCGTGCGGGCGTGCCGATCTATGAGTACCGGACCGATCCGGATACGCCGCCGGTGTCGGTGGTGCGGTCGGGGCCCGAGGATTTCGTCGAGCGCGGTCGCCACATTCACGACTTTCCCGCGCTTTGGTACCTTCCCGCGGCCGGGCTGGTCCATGTGGCGGCCGCGGGTCAGGTGCTCGACCCGGAGCGGCTCGAGCATCGAGACGCCGGGGTCGCCGTGTTCTTCGACCCCGCCGCGCTGGGTGAAGACGCGCGGTCGCCCTGGCCGGCGTGGCGGGCGCACCCGCTGCTGTTTCCGTTCCTGCACGGCCAGGTCGGCGGGATACTGCGCCTGGATGTTCCCGTGGCCCGGCGGGCGGCGTGGGATGCGGCGATCCGCTCGATCGAAGCCGAGCTGCTTGCGCGCCAGGACGGCTATCGGCAGGCGGCGCTGGCACATCTGACCCTGTTGCTTATCGACCTCGCGCGGCTGGCCGGGCCCGTGGTGGCCGAGCTGCGGCGCAGCGGCGAACCGCTGCTGGCCGAGGTGTTCGACGTCATCGACCGGCGTCATGCCGAGCCGTTGTCGCTGCGCGACGTCGCCGACGAACTCGGCATGACCCCGGGACACCTGACCACCGTGGTGCGCCGCCGCACCGGGCGCACGGTCGGGGAGTGGATCACCGAACGCCGGATGGCCACGGCTCGCGCGTTGCTCGCGGAAACCGACCTGCCGGTCGCGGAGGTTGCCAGGAGGGTCGGCCTGCCCGATCCCGGTTACTTCAGCCGGCTATTCGGCCGGGCGCACGGCGCCTCGCCCCGCGAATGGCGTCACAGGGATTCGATGTCCAGCCAGTAGTCGACGTCGAAGCGATCCTCGACGGCGCGAATCGTCGCACCACCGCGGCCGGCATAGTGCGCGGGTATCACGGCGGCGTTCGCGCGGGCGGCCTCGGTGAATATCCGGCGACGGGTGACCGCGGCGGCGGGGGCGTCCACGTCGAAGGCGCAGGCGTCGTCGGGACGGCGCAGCTGCAGCGGGCTGTGGGTGAGATCCCCGACGAAAACCGCGGGCCGACCCGCGTCCAGCCAGAGCACCGACGAACCCGGCGTGTGGCCGGGCGCGGGCCGCAGCCGCATCGACTCGCTGATCCGATAGTCATCCGACCATTGCACGATCTGCCCATCGACGGGCAAGACGCTGTCGGCGAACACGAGTTGATTGCCGGGCTCCTGGCCCGCGGGTCCGTCCGGCGAGAAGTGGTGGTAGTCGGCGGCCGGCACCAGGTACCGGGCGTTGGGAAACGTCGGCACCCAGGCGTCGTTCTCGCGCATGGTGTTCCAGCCGACGTGGTCGGAATGGATATGGGTGTTGACCACCACGTCCACCGCGCTGCGGTCGATGCCCGCCGACCGAAGCGCCGCCAGGAACCCGGTGTTCAGGTGGTCCAGGAACGGCATGTGCGGGCGCTCGCGGTCGTTGCCGACGCCGGTGTCCACGACGACGGTCAGCCCGTCGACCTCGATGACCCAGCTCTGGACCGCGGCGTGCCACTGATCGGTGTCGGGATCGAAGAAGTCCGGCACCAGCAGGTCGGCGTTGTCCCGCCACCCGGACGGCGGGGTCGCGGGGAAGAACCGGATACCCAATTCGAGCGGAAGTTCCAGTACCCGCGCCACGCTCGCGCGGCCGAACCGGACCCGGCCCATCAGGCGTTGGCGCGCAGGTAGCCGTAGACCATCCCAAAGTTGCGGTTCACATCCTCGGGGATATCCACCGGCCCACCGAGAGCCCTTGCGCCCCAGACGATTTGCGCGGTGCGCTCAACCAGCGCGGTGATGTGCATGACCTTGTCGGGGCGCGGTCCCACGGCCACCAGGCCATGATTGGCGATCAGCGCCGCGCCCCGGCCCTCGAGCGCCTTCACCGCATTGAGGCCCACTTCTGGTGTGCCGGACGCGGCGTATTCGCTGCACCGAACGTCGCCGCCGCAATAGACCGCGAACTCGTCGATGCAGGCGGGAATCGGCTCGTGGGCGATGGCGAACATCGTCGCCCAGACGGGATGGCTGTGAATGACGCTGCCGATGTCGTCGAAAGCCCGGTAGCAGGCCAGGTGCAGCTTCATCTCCGACGACGGCGCCCGGCCCTCCGCGGCCTTCAGCACGGCGCCCTCGGGATCGACGAGCACCAGGTCGTCGAGTTGCATGTCCCGGTAGTCGACAGACGACGGCGTGATGACGATGTTGCCGTCGGAGCGCCGGGCCGAGATGTTGCCGGCGGTTCCCTCGACCAGGCCCCGGCGCAGCATGTCCTTGGCGGCGTCCAGCACCGCGGTTTCCGGGTCGGCCACGTATTTCACGGATGTCATGGCCCTAGCACCTCCGGGTTGACGATATTGGCGGGTGTCTTGCCGGACAACAGCGCTTCCAGGTCGTCGGCAACCATCTGCGCCTGCCGAGCCTCAGTGTTCCACGTGGCACCCCCGATGTGCGGGGTCAAGACGACGTTGGGCATGCCCACCAGCGGGTGATCGGTCGGCAGCCATTCGCCGACGAAGTGATCCAGGCCGGCGGCGGCCACCTTGCCGGCGCGCAGGGCGTCGACGAGCGCGTCGGTGTCGTGCAGCTGAGCCCGCGCGGTGTTGAGGAAGACCACGCCGTCGCGCATGGCCGCGAACTGCTGGGCGCCGATCATCCCGGCCGTGTCGTCGGTGACCGGCGCGTGCAGCGAGACGACGTCGGCCTCACCCAGCAGTTCGTCCAGGCCGTGGCGGGCTTCGTCGTTGTACGGGTCGTAGGCGATGACCCGCATGCCCAGCCCGGCCAGCCGCCAGCGCAGCGCGCGGCCGACGGCACCGAGGCCGACCAGCCCGGCGGTGAGCCCGGCGATCTCCCAGCCGCGGAACCGCTGATACGGGATGATGCCGTCGCGAAACATGTTGCCGCCGCGGACATCCGCGTCGGCCGTCAGCAGGTGACGGGTGGCGGCCAGTAGCAGCGCCAGCGTCATCTCGGCGACCGCGTCGGCGTTGCGCGCCGGGGTGTTCAGCACCGGGATCCCGGCGGCGGTGGCGCCGGGGACATCGACGTTGTTGGGGTCGCCGCGGGTGGACGCGACGGCGCGCAAGTCCAAGTCGAACACCGGGCCGCGGACCGAGTCGCTTTCCACCACAACCACATCGGCCGCCTCGGCGGTGATCCGCTCGGCCAGCTGCTCCGGGCCGTAGATGCGCAGCGGGCTCTGGTCGATCCACGGGTCGTACACCACGTCGGCCAGCTCCCGCAGCTTGGCGAACCCCGGTCCACGCAGCGGGGCGGTCACCAAGGCGCGCGGTCTTGACGTCACGAACCCCAATGCTGGCGTACGGTGACGCCCGTGTCACGTGAAGGCCTGACAATCGGCATCGACGTGGGCAGCACCGCGGTCAAGGCGGTGGCCGCGGACGCCGACGGCCGGGTGGGGGCCCGGGTGCGGATTCCGCACGCCTTGCGGGTTCCGGCGCCCAACCGGCTGGAACACGACGCCGACGAGGCGTGGCGCCGGGGGCCTTCGGCCGCCCTTGCGCAGCTGGACCGTCCGGATGCGAGGGCGGTGGCGGTCGCGGCGATGGTCCCCTCGCTGACCGCAGTCGACGCCGCGGGCACGCCGCTGACACCGGGGCTGCTATACGGCGACGAGAGGGGCCGGGTGCCGGGCGCCGACCAACAGCCGCTGCCGGCGCTGGGCGAGGCCGCCGAGTTCCTGCGCTGGACGGCCGCCGAGGCCCCCGGCGCGGCCGGATACTGGCCGGCACCGGCGGTGGCCAACCACGCCCTGGCGGGCGAAGCGCTGATCGACGTCGCCACGGCGGCCACCGCCTTCCCCCTGTTCGACGGGACAGGCTGGGACCCGGCGGCATGCGCCGACCGCGGCGCGACCGTCGAGCAGATGCCCCGGGTGGAGACGATCGGAACGGCCGCCGGGCAGCTCCCCGGGACGGACGCCGTATTGGCGATCGGCGCCATCGACGCGCTGTGTGAACAGATCGTTGCCGGCGCCGACCGCGACGGCGACGTCCTCGTGCTGTGTGGCACCACCCTGATCGTGTGGAACACGATCCCCGAGTCACGGCAGGTGCCCGGCCTGTGGACCATCCCGCACACCGCCCCCGGCTTGAGCAAGATCGGCGGCGCCAGCAATGCCGGCGGGCTGTTTCTCGGCTGGGTCGATCGCCTCCTCGGGCCGGGTGACCCCGAGTCGGTCGACCCGCGCCGGGTGCCGGTGTGGTCGCCGTACATTCGCGGGGAGCGCACGCCGTTCCACGACCCGGACCGGCGCGCCGTGCTCGACGCCCTGGATCTCACCCACGACGCCGCCTCGCTGCGCCGGGCCGCATACGAGGCGTCGGGCTTCGTCGTTCGTCAGCTCATCGAGCTAAGCGGCGCGTCGGTATCGCGCATCGTCGCCACCGGCGGTGGTACCCGGCTACAGCCCTGGATGCAGGCCATCGCCGACGCCACCGGCCGGCCGGTCGAGGTGTCCGCGGTCGCCGAGGGCGCGGCGCTGGGAGCGGCTTTCCTCGCCCGCATCGCCGCCGGCCTGGAGACGACGATCGACGACGCGGCCCGCTGGGCCGCCACCGACCGCGTCGTCGACCCCGACCCCGCCTGGGTGGGGGCGGTCGAGGACCGCTATCGCCGGTTCCTGGAGCTGGGAAATCGGCGATCCGAGGCGATACCCCCGGCGACACCGCCGGGCGCGTTCTAGGCTTGTGCAATGACCGACCACGACCGCAAAGCCGCCCGCCGCGAGATCGCCGACGCCCTGTTGAACGCCCTCGAACGCAGGCACGAAATCGCCGACGTCGTGGTCGAGTCCGAGGACAAGGCGGCCGCGGTCGAGGCGATCGTCAAATTGCTCGACACGTCGCACGTGGCCGCCGAGGCGGTGATGAGCATGTCCTTCGACCAACTCACCATCAACTCGCGCAGGCAGATCCTCGCCGAACTCGAGGACCTGAACAAACAGCTGAGCTTCACGGTGGGCGAGCGGCCGGCCAGCTCGGGCGAGACCCTGCAGCTGCGGCCCTTTTCCGCCAAGCACGACCGCGACATCTTCGCCACCCGAACCGAGGACGTCGGCGCCGCCGGCGACGGCTCCGGCGGACCGGCGGGCAACCTCGACGACGAGATCCGCGCCGCGCTGCGACGTGTCGACGACGAAGAGGCAGCGTGGTTCGTGGCCGTCGATTCGGGGCAGAAGGTCGGCATGGTGTTCGGCGAGCTGGTCAACGGCGAGGTGAACGTGCGGATCTGGATCCACCCCGACCACCGGAAGAAGGGTTACGGCACCGCCGCGCTGCGCAAGTCGCGCTCGGAGATGGCGTGGTGTTTCCCCGCCGTTCCGCTGGTGGTCCGGACCCCGGCGGCCAAACCGGGCTAAGTCAGCCTAAGTCAGCCTAAGTCAGCTCTGCCGACACGTATCGGATATCGCCGAACGCGACCATCGATTGGTCCGGGAATTCAAAACCGTTGGCGGCGTAGAGTTCCTGCGTGCTGTGCACCGTCGCCCGCCAGCCGCGGTCGCCCAGGTAGTCGACCACGTCGTTGCGCTCGCCGGGATAGACCAAGTCGGCCCAGTTGAGGTTCAATCCGAGGCGCCGCCAGCGCTCGCTGATCTCCTGCCCCCGCCTTTCGATGCGTTCGCGAATGTTCGGCACGTAGCCGGTGCCCAGCCTGCTGCCCGCGGCGCTCAGCGCGGTGATGTTGTCGAACAAGCGGTCCTGCGCGTCCGGCGGCAGGTACCCCAGCAGGCCTTCGGCGATCCAGGCCGCGGGCCGCGTGGTGTCAAATCCGGTGTCGCGCAACGCCGCCGGCCAGTCGTCGCGCAGGTCGATCCCGACGGCCCTGCGGTCGGCGGTCGGGGCCGCGCCGAGGTCGGCCAGGGTGCGGGTCTTGAACTCGATCACCTTCGGCTGGTCGATCTCGTAGAGGACGGTGCCGGCCGGCCACGGCAGCCGGTAGGCGCGGGTGTCGAGGCCGGAAGCCAGGATGACGGCCTGGCGTATCCCGGCCTCGGCCGCCTCGATGAAGAAGGAGTCGAAGAACCGGGTGCGAACGGCCATCCCCTCACCGAGGCGGCGCGGGGTGAAGGCCGGATCGTCCTCGGCGACTTCGATTTCCCCGTTCATCATCCGGATGAAGGCGTCCACACCCACCGCGTTCACCAGAGGCTCGGCGAATGGATCGTCGATGAGCGGGTTCGGGCCCTTGGACGCCATCGCCCGCCGGGCTGCCACCGCGGTGGCGGTGGCTCCGACGCTGGACGCCAAATCCCAACTGTCGCCGTCGAATCGCTTGGTGTCGCTCTGTGTCATGGGCGTCCTAACCGAGGGTTGCGGTGACGCAGGTGATGTTGCGCAACTGCGCCAGCTCGTCGTCGTCCGGGAAGACGAGACCGTAATCGGCGAACATCTCCCGCCGTGGCCGCGAGTGCACCTGCCAGCCCCGACCGCTCAGGTACTCGATGACGTTGCTGCGCTCGCCGTCGAAGAACAGCCCGGACAGGTCGATGTCGCAGCCCAAATTGGCCCACCGCTTGTTGAATTCGGCGGCGCGATCGGACATCGCTATACCGGAGTCGGGATGGTATTCGGTGGCCAGCTTGCTTCCCGGCGCGGACATCGAGGTGATGTTGTCGAAGAGCCGGTCCTGGGCTTCGGGCGGCAGGTACATCAGCAGGCCCTCTGCGCTCCAGGAAGTCGGCTGCGTGACGTCAAACCCGCTGGCGCGCAACGCCTCCGGCCAGTCTTCTCGCAGGTCGATGCTGACGGTTCGCCGGTCCGCGGACGGCGCGGCGCCCAGGGCCGCCATCGTGGCGCTCTTGAACTCGATGACCTGGGGCTGATCGACCTCGTACACCACGCTGCCGGGCGGCCAGGACAGCCGATAGGCGCGGGCGTCCAGGCCGGCGGCCAGGATCACCGATTGGCGAACCCCGTCGCGGGCCGCGTTCAGGAAGAAGTCGTCGAAGAAGCGGGTGCGCACCGCGATCGAATCGGTCTCGAGCGCCAGGTCGCGTTCGCCGCCGTCGGGCTTTTCGGTGGAGACGATTTCACCGTCGACCAGGCGGCGGAAGAAATCGAGCCCGACCGCGCGCACCAGCGGCGCGGCGTACGGGTCGTTGATGATCGGGTCGGTTCCGCCACTGGCCAGCGCCCGCGCCGCGGCGACCATCGTCGCGGTGGCACCCACGCTGGAGGCCAGGTCCCAGCTGTCTTGATCGGTCCGTGTCATCGCGCTCCCCACTTATTTAGCAAATGCAACGAGCCACCAGAACTCTACGCCTTGCGGGGCCTACGCAAGTCAGCTGTTAGTCTCGTACACGATTTGACGCGCTGGAGATATAGGACGGCCGTACGTCCTGGCCTGCGGGTGTTGGGCGCGTGACGGAGGGCCACCCACGGCTGCGCAGGAGGAAGAGTGCTTTCGGCTTTCATCTCATCGCTGCGGACAGTCGACCTGAGACGGAAGATTCTCTTCACCCTTGGCATCGTCGTCCTTTATCGGCTCGGCGCCGCACTGCCGTCGCCCGGCGTCAACTTCCCGAACGTGCAGCAGTGCATCAAAGAGGCCAGCGGCGGCGAAGCGGGACAGATCTACTCGCTGATCAACCTGTTCTCCGGCGGCGCGCTGCTCAAACTCACCGTGTTCGCGGTGGGGGTGATGCCGTACATCACGGCCAGCATCATCGTGCAGCTGCTCACCGTGGTCATCCCGCGGTTCGAGGAACTGCGCAAGGAGGGCCAGTCCGGCCAGGCCAAGATGACGCAGTACACCCGCTATCTGGCCATCGCGCTGGCCGTCCTGCAGGCCACCAGCATCGTGGCCCTGGCGGCCAACGGCGGGCTGCTGCAGGGCTGCTCGCTGGACATCATCGCCGATCAGAGCATTTTCACGCTGGTCGTCATCGTGCTGGTGATGACGGGCGGCGCGGCGCTGGTGATGTGGATGGGCGAGCTGATCACCGAACGCGGCATCGGCAACGGCATGTCCCTGCTGATCTTCGTCGGTATCGCCGCGCGCATTCCCTCCGAGGGCAAAACCATCCTGGACAGCCGCGGCGGCGTCATCTTCGCCGCCGTGTGCGTGGCCGCGCTGATCATCATCGTCGGCGTGGTGTTCGTCGAGCAGGGCCAGCGCCGCATCCCGGTGCAATACGCAAAGCGCATGGTGGGGCGGCGCATGTACGGCGGAACGTCGACGTATCTGCCGCTCAAGGTCAACCAGGCCGGCGTCATTCCGGTCATCTTCGCGTCGTCGCTCATCTACATACCGCACCTGATCACCCAGCTGATCCGCAGTGGCAGTGGCGGCATGGGCAATAGCTGGTGGGACAAGTTCGTCGGCAGCTACCTGTCCGACCCGAGCGACCCGGTCTACATCGGCATCTATTTCGGGCTGATCATCTTCTTCACGTACTTCTACGTCTCGGTCACCTTCAATCCCGACGAGCGCGCCGACGAGATGAAGAAATTCGGCGGCTTCATTCCGGGCATCCGGCCGGGCAAGCCGACCGCCGATTACCTGCGTTATGTGCTGAGCCGGATCACCCTGCCCGGCTCGATCTACCTGGGCGCGATCTCGGTGCTGCCGAACCTGTTCCTGCAGATCGGCAATGGCGGAGCGGTCCAGAACTTGCCCTTCGGCGGTACGGCGGTTCTGATCATGATTGGCGTCGGTTTGGATACGGTCAAACAAATCGAGAGTCAACTCATGCAGCGCAACTACGAAGGGTTCCTCAAGTGAGAGTCGTTTTGCTGGGACCGCCGGGCGCGGGCAAGGGGACGCAGGCAGGACGGCTCGCCGAGAAGCTCGGGATCCCGCAAATCTCCACGGGCGAGTTGTTTCGCCGCAACATCGAGGACGGCACCAAACTCGGCCTGGAAGCCAAGCGCTATCTGGACGCCGGTGACCTGGTGCCCTCCGACCTCACGAACCAGCTCGTCGACGATCGGCTGGACGATGCGGATGCGGCCAACGGTTTCATCCTGGACGGGTATCCGCGCTCGCTCGAGCAGGCCAAAGCGCTGCATGAAATGCTCGGACGCCGCGGCACCGACATCGACGCGGTGCTGGAGTTCCGGGTGTCGCAGGAGGAGTTGTTCCAGCGGCTCAAGGGCCGGGGCCGAGCCGACGACACCGACGACGTCATCGTCAATCGGATGAACGTCTACCGCGACGAGACCGCCCCGTTGCTGGAGTACTACAGCGACCAGTTGAAGACCGTCGACGCCGTGGGCTCGATGGACGAGGTGTTCGCCCGCGCGCTGCAAGCGCTGGGCAAGTAGCGATGAGCCCGCTGGCACGGCTGCGGGGTCGCAGGGTCGTGCCGCAGCGCAGTGCGGCGGAACTCGACGCGATGGCCGCCGCAGGCGCCGTGGTCGCGGCCGCGCTGGACGCCGTGCGCGCGGCGGCTGTCGTGGGGGCGTCGACGCTAAGCCTGGACCAGATCGCGGAGTCGGTGATCCGCGAGGCCGGCGCGATCCCGTCGTTCCTGGGCTATCACGGGTACCCGGCGTCGATCTGCGCGTCGGTCAACGATCGGGTGGTGCACGGCATCCCGTCCGCCGCGGAAACGCTGGCGCCCGGGGATCTGGTTTCCATCGACTGCGGCGCGGTCCTGGACGGTTGGCATGGTGACGCGGCGATCACCTTCGGGGTGGGCGCGCTGGATCCGGCCGACGACGCGCTGTGCGCGGCCACCAGGGAATCGCTGGAAGCCGGCATCGCGGCGATGGTGGCGGGGAACCGCCTGACCGACGTCTCGTTTGCCATCGAGACCGGCACGCATGCCGCCGAGGCTCGCTACGGCCGCGCATTCGGGATCGTGGAGGGGTACGGGGGCCACGGCATCGGCCGGCACATGCACATGGACCCGTTCCTGCCCAACGAGGGCTCACCGGGTCGGGGCCCGCTACTGGCCCCCGGATCGGTGCTGGCCATCGAACCCATGCTGACGCTTGGCACGGGCAAAACCTCCGTGTTGGACGACCAATGGACGGTCACTACCACCGACGGCTCACGGGCGGCACATTGGGAACACACCGTCGCGGTGACGGACACCGGGCCGCGCATTCTGACGCTCGCGTCCTGACCCCCGACGCTTTAGTGAACTAAATACCTGCTCGACTCGTTCCAGTTGGCAGGAGGTGATCGAGTGGCTCGGGTTGCCGGCACTTGGAGGGCGTCCGGGGCTGCCGAAGCCGCTCTGATGAAGGCGCTCTACGACGAACATGCCGCAGTCTTGTGGCGCTATGCGCTGCGCCTGACCGGAGACCCGAGCCAATCGGAAGACGTGGTCCAAGAGACATTGTTGCGGGCGTGGCAACACCCCGAAGTCATCGGCGACACCGACAGGTCGGCGCGGGCATGGCTGTTCACCGTGGCCCGCAACATGATCATCGACGACCGGCGCAGTGCGCGGTACCGCAACGTGGTCGGTTCGCTGGACGAGGCGGGCGCGCCGGAGCAATCCACGCCCGACGAGGTGAACGCGGCGCTGGATCGGCTGCTGATCGCCGACGCCATGGTGCAACTATCCGCGGAGCACCGGGCCGTCATCGAGCGTTCCTACTACCGCGGATGGACCACCGCGCAGATTGCTGCGGATCTCGAGATCGCGGAAGGAACAGTGAAGTCGCGACTACACTATGCCGTACGGGCATTGCGGCTCACTCTGCAGGAACTTGGAGTCACGCGATGACGGCCCGGGGGTGTGTTCGAGGATCCATCCGGGCGGTCGTCGGCTCCGAATACTTGAGGGTGACGGGAGATGGATGACATGAGGACGCCGCAATGGGGCATCGGCCCGCCCGGTGACAACGAGGTACTTGGCTTGACTATCGAAGACAGCCACCGTTACGCGATGTGGGATGCCGCATACGTGCTGGGGTCGTTGTCTGCCGTCGACCGCCGCGAATTCGAGGCGCACATGGCCGGCTGCCCGGCGTGCCGCGAGGCGGTCGCCGAACTCAGCGGCGTGCCCGCCCTGCTCTCGCAACTCGACCATGACGAGGTGGCCGCGATCGGCGAATCCGGCCCCGCCCAAGCGGCCCCGCCGGAGATGTCGCCGGAACTGTTGCCGTCGTTGCTGGCAACGGTGCGCTGGCGCCGCCGCCGTACCCGCGTGACCACCTGGGTGGCCTCGTCCGCTGCGGCCGCCGTGTTGGGGGTCGGGGTGCTGGTCGGCGTGCAGGGGCATTTCTCGACGCCGCCGCAACAGGTCGCGTCCGCGCAGGACATGTCGCAGGTCGGCACCACCCTGCTGACCTCCACGGTGTCGCTGTCCAGCCAGCACTGGGGGACATTCATCAACCTGAAGTGCGTCTGCCTCGCACCGATTTATGCGCACCACGACACGCTCGCGATGGTCGTGGTCGGTCGCGACGGCAGCCAGACGCGGCTGGCGACCTGGGTGGCCGAACCGGGCCACACCGCCACGCCCGCGGGCAGCATCTCGACGCCGATCGACCAGATCGCCGCCGTGCAGGTGGTATCCGCCGATACCGGACAGGTCTTGCTGCAGCGCTCGCTCTAAATTTCGCACCCGCGGTGAACTGAAGTTACCCGCCAGTCGTGTTACACACATGCCTCGGGAGCAGCGCGTGGTCGACCACGTCGTCGAGCGTCTCGCGTCCATCGGAGTCGACCACATCTTCGGCGTGGATGGTGCCAACATCGAGGATCTCTACGACGCCGCGCATTTCCGTACAGACATCACGGCGATTTTGGCCAAGCACGAATTCTCCGCGGCCACCATGGCCGATGGCTACAGCCGCAGCGGGGCCGGACTGGGTGTGGTCGCGGCAACCTCGGGCGGCGGCGCGCTGAACCTCGTTGCGGCCCTCGGGGAGTCGCTGACAAGCCGCGTTCCTGTGTTGGCGTTGGTCGGCCAAACCGCCACCACGATGGACGGCCGGGGCAGTTTTCAGGACACCAGCGGCAGCAACGGATCGCTGGACGCCGAGGCGGTGTTTTCCGCGGTGTCGCTGTGGTGCCGGCGGGTGCTCTCGCCGGCCGACATCGCGCCCGCGCTGTCGGAGGCCATTGCCGCGGCACGCACCGGCGGCCCGGCAGTGTTGTTGTTGCCCAAGGATATTCAGCAGGGATACGTCGACATTGATGGTGACGGCGCCAATGCAGCCCGTGAGCTGCGTCCCATCGGCAATCCGGCTCCGATCGTTCCGGTGCTACGCGACGCTGAGGGCCCGGTCACCATCATCGCGGGCGAGCAGGTCGCCCGCGATAACGCCCGCGCCGAGCTCGAAGCGCTGCGTGCGGTGTTGCGGGCGCGGGTGGCCACCGTGCCCGACGCCAAGGACGTCGCGGGCACGCCGGGCCTCGGGTCCTCGTCGTCGCTCGGCGTGACCGGCGTGATGGGCCACCCGGGCGTGGCCGAAGCGGTGGCGGCGAGCGCCGTCTGCCTCGTGGTCGGCACCCGGCTGTCGGTCACCGCGCGGACCGGACTGGACGATGCGCTGGCCGCGGTGCGGACGGTCTCAATCGGGTCCGCGCCGCCGTATGTTTCGTGCACTCACGTGCACACCGAGGACCTGCGCGGCTCGCTGCGCATGCTCACCCAGGCGCTGACGGGGCGGGGACGACCGACGGGCGTGCGGGTGCCCGATGTGGTGCGGCGCACCGAGCTGACGCCGCCTCCCTGCGAGGGCGATGGTGTGCGCTACCGCGACGCCATGGCGGTGCTGGACCATGCGCTGCCCGACGGGACGGACATCGTGGTCGACGCCGGCAACACCGGCGCGGCGGCGATCCATTACCTCGGTGCGCGCCGCGGCGGCAGGTTCGCGGTCGCGCTCGGCATGGGCGGCATGGGATACAGCTTTGGGGCCGGCATCGGGATGGCGTTCGGGCGAGCCACGAGTGGACGGTCCCGGGGCCGCACCGTGGTGATCGCGGGCGATGGGGCGTTCTTCATGCACGGCATGGAGGTGCACACCGCCGTGCAGTACCGGCTGCCCGTGACGTTCGTGCTGTTCAACAACAACGCCCACGCCATGTGCGTGACTCGCGAGCAGCTGTTCTACGACGATCTCTACAGCTACAACCGATTCCGTCCCAGCCGGCTCGGCGCGGGCCTGGCCGCCATGTTCCCGGGCCTGACATCCGTTGACGCCACCGATCTGGGCGGGTTCGCCGCCGCGATGCGCGTGGCCCTGGACGCCGACGGGCCGGCGGTGGTCAGCGTCGAGTGCGCCGCCGACGAAATCCCTCCGTTCGCACCGTTCCTCGCCCAGGCGCCGACCAAAGCCACTGCCCCAGAAAAGATTCCAACCTCGAAGGAGAACCGAACCGATGTCGCTGCCAGCGCTTGAGGACATTCCGACACCCATCGACGGGGTCGTCCGCATCGAAACCAGCCCCAGGGAAAAGGCCACACCGATCATCATGGAGATGATGCGTTCGGTCTACCCGCACGACCAGGTGTTCGGCGAATACTGCACCGTCAACGATTACATCGACTGCCCGCCCGACGAGCTGTTCGAGTACATGTCCGACACGCGCAGTCTCGAGGAGTGGACGTACAGCCTGCGCGGCTTCACCACCACCGACGAGTCGGGCCTGTGGCTGGCCCACGACCGGCTCGGCTCGGAAACCGAGATCTACACCCGCACCGTCGTCAACGAGCAGGCGCGGACCGTCGACTACCACTGCGCCTGGGATCAGGGCAAGCACCTGTGGATGATCTATCTGATGCGCGTCATCGACGCTCAGGTGGTGCTCGACAAGCCGGGTTCGGTTGTGCTGTGGACCAATTGCCACCATCCGTTCTACGACCACAACCCGTATCCGGAGACCGCGCCGCCCGGGCGCCCGGTGTGGGTCGGTGACTTCTGGGACATGTTCGGCGCCGGCCACCTGCTGGAGATGAAGAACCTCAAGGCAATCGCCGAGTACCGCCACCGCAACGGCCTGCCGGTCACCCCGAAATGGATGAGCTGAGGACACCGTGAGCCAGCCCGCCGTCAGCCTGATCGACGTCTCCGCCTATCTGCCGGGTGAGCCGATCGGCGCCGAGTACTACGCGCAATTCGCCGAATCCGATGACCTGCGCGACAACGTCATGTTCCGCGCCCCGAAGTACCGCCATCACGTCGCGCCGGACGAGACCGCGATCGACATGATCGAACGAGCCGCGCAGGGGCTGATCGAACGCCACGGCCACGACGCCGTCGAAGGCGTGGACGTGTTGATCACCCACACCCAGGTGCCGGACATGGCCTTCTACGGCGAAGGGGGCGGCATCGCTCACCGGCTTGGCCTGCGGCCCTCCTGGGTGCTGGACCTGAACAACGGCGGTTGTGCCGCATTTGTGTTGGCGCTCAACGTGGCTCGTAAGCTGTTGTCGACCGGCGAGGGTCACAGCGCGCTGATCGCCATCGCGCAGAACGCGGCCGGTCAGTTCTTCGATCAACCGACGATCAGGCGCAAGGCGCAGTCGGCGGTGCCGGGTGACGGCGCCGCTGTCGGGTTGGTCACGGTCGGTGACGACTCGCCCATCCTTGACGTCGAGTGCCGCACCTACGGCGAATACGCGGGTGAGATGACGCTCTCGTACGACCCGCCCCGCAAGTGGTGGGCGGCCGGGCTCGGCGAGGGCAGCATCGGGTTCACCGAAAACAAGATCACCAAGGTGCTCGCCCGGGGTAACCGGCAGGTTCCCGAGGTCGCGCTGGCGGTCTGCGACCGAATCGGCCTGCCCGCCAAGGAAATCGACCTGCTGGTGACCAACCAACCGAACCGGGCGTTCCTGCGCAACTGGCGCGAAGCGCTCGAGTTGCCCAAGGAACGTCACCGCGACACCTTCGAAGAGTGCGGCAACCTGTTCGGCGCCGGGATCCCGGTGAACCTCGACCGCGCGATATCGGACGGACAGGTCCGGGCGGGCGACGTGGTGATGATGGCGGGCTTCGCGCACGCCGGTGATTTCGCCGGCGCGGCCGCGGTGCGGTGGGGCGGACGAGGCTGATGGTCGCGGGCCCCCTGGCGGTCGAGTTCGACGACGCGTTTCCCGACGCGATCGATCCGCATGCGTTGTCGCTGAACGAAAACCCGTTTCCACCGCTGCCGGCGGTGCGGTCGGTATTGATCCGCTCCATCGATGCGGCCAACCGCTATCCGGAGTTTCTGCCCGAGCGGTTGCGCAACCTGATCGCCGGGCGCATCGGCGTGCCCGCTGACCAGGTGGTGCTGGGCGCCGGGGCGACCGGGGTGGTGCTGCAGGCGTTGCAGGCGCTGACCGCGCCGGGGGACGCGATCGCCATGTCGACGCCGACCTTCGACGGCTATCCGATCATCGCCGAGATGACCCGGCTGCGGTCGGTGACCGTCGCGCTCGATGAGCACGGTCATAACGACCTCGACGGGCTGGCCGACGCCGCCGCGGCCGCGCGGGTGGTGGTGGTGTGCCGGCCGCACAACCCGACGGGCACGCTCGAGCCGGCGGCCCAGCTGTTCCGATTCCTGCGCCGCGTGCCACGCGATACCGCCGTGGTGCTCGACGAGGCGTACATCGAGTTCGCCGCGGCCGAGCACCGCATCGATGTGGCGGCGCTGGTTCGGCGCTTCCCGAACGTCGTGGTGGTACGGACCTTCTCCAAGGCCTACGGGCTGGCCGGCCTGCGGATCGGTTACGGTCTGGCCTCCGGCGAGCTGGCCCGCATGCTGTGGTCCCAGCAGCTGCCGTTCGGCATCGCGATGACCAGCCTGCCCGCGGTCGCGGCGTCCTACCACGCCGAAGGCCAACTGCTGCAACGGATCCGATCGATAACCGCCGAGCGTCGCTACCTCCGGATGCGCCTGAGCGCCCTGGGGATATACACCACCGACGCCCACGCCAACTTCGTGTACCTGCCGTCGAGGGGTCGGCTGTGGCGCGAGGCGTTCGCCGACAGCGGACTGCAGGTTCGCTGTTACGCGGACGGCGGCGCACGCGTCACCGTGGGCAACCGGGCGTCGACACAGGCGGTGCTGTCCGCGGTGGGAAAGTCCACGCCGGGGCTCCAAGTGCGGTAAGAAAGGGCGTGGCCGCCTCCAAACGGGATCCGATCGCGGCGGCACGCGCCAACTGGGAGCGTGCCGGGTGGGGCGATGTTTCGCAGGGGATGGTCGCGGTGACGTCGGTGATGCGCGCCCATCAGATCCTGCTGGCTCGCGTCGAGAGCGCGCTGCGCCCCTATGACTTGAGCTTCTCCCGTTTCGAGTTGCTGCGGTTGCTGGCTTTCAGCCGCACCGGCGCGCTGCCGATCACCAAGGCGTCCGACCGGCTGCAGGTTCACGTCACCAGCGTGACCCATGCCATCCGCCGGCTGGAGGCCGATGGGCTGGTTCAGCGGGTGCCGCACCCCACCGACGGCCGGACGACCCTGGTGCAGATCACCGATCTCGGCCGCTCCACCGTCGAGGACGCCACCGTCACCCTCAACGAGCAGGTGTTCGCCGACATCGGGATGAAGGCCGACGAATCGCAGGCGTTGGTGTCGTCCATTGAAAGTCTGCGGCGCAACGCGGGAGACTTCTAGGCATGGACGCACTCACTGCTCACCAGCGCGCTCAGGACGCGTTCGCCCGCGTCCTCGCCAACGTCAGCCCCGACCAGCTGGGCGCCCCGACGCCCTGCTCGGAGTGGGCGATCGGGGATCTGATCGAACACGTCATCGGCGGTAACGAGCACGTTGGGCTCTGGGCGGAGACCCCCATTGAGCCGCCGGCCCGGCCCGACGACCTCGCGGCGGCGCACCGGGGGTCCGCCGCCGCGGCACAGGCCGTCTTCGCTGGTCCGGACGGGATGTCCATGATGTTCAAGCTGCCATTCGCCGAGATCCCCGGACAAATGTTCATCGGACTGCGCACCAGCGACGTGCTGACCCACGCGTGGGACCTCGCGACCGCCACCGGGCAGCCGACGGATCTCGATCCGGAATTGGCGGCCGAGCAACTCGCCGCGGTGCGGGCGTTCGTCGGGCCCCAGTTCCGCGGGCCGGGCAAGCCCTTCGCCGAGGAGCAGCCGTGTGCACCCGAGCGTGCGACCGCGGATCAACTCGCCGCGTTTTTGGGCCGAAAGGTCCAGTGACGCACCGTTTCTGGCTCAGCCGCCCCGCAGCACCTCGATCACCGCGCTGAAGTCTTCGTCGGCATGGTCGGCGGCGAACTTCGCGTAGATCTCCGCGGCGTGAGTGCCCAGCGGCGCCGACGAGCCGGTTGACGTCACCGCGTCCATCGCCAGGCCCAGGTCCTTGTTCATCAGCGCGGTCGCGAATCCCGGCTTGAAGTCGTTGTTGGCCGGCGATGTCGGAACCGGGCCCGGCACCGGGCAATTGGTGTGCACGGCCCAGCAGTTCCCGGTCGCGCCGGTGATCACGTCGAACAACGCCTGCGCCGACAGCCCGAGCTTCTCGGCCAGCACGAATGCCTCGCCGATCGCGATCTGCTCCACCGCCAGCACCATGTTGTTGCACACCTTGGCCGCCTGCCCGGCCCCGGCCGCACCGCAGTGGATGACCTTGCCCGCCATCGGTTCCAGCACCGGCCGCGCTCGCTCCAGCGCGGACTCGTCGCCCCCGACCATGAACGCCAGCGTCCCGGCGACGGCGCCCTTGACCCCGCCGGAGACCGGTGCGTCCAGCTGCGAAACCCCCTGCGATTCCGCGAGCGAGTGCACCTCGCGGGCGTCGTTGACCGAGATCGTTGAGCTGTCGATGAACAGCGCGCCGGCCCGCGCGGTGGGCAACACGTCGACGTAGCAGCGCTTGACCAACTCGCCGTTGGGCAGCATGGTGATCACCACGTCGGCCGCGGCGACCGCCTCGGCGGCGCTGTCGAATATGGTGACGCCACCCGCGGCTCCGGCTGCTGCCGCCGCCGGCACCGGATCGAACCCGCGCACGATGTGTCCGGCGGCAACCAGATTCGCCGACATCGGCGCGCCCATGTTGCCCAGTCCCAAGAACGCGATCGCCGACATTGGCTCCCTCTCCTACACGCTGGCCCGGAACCGCGCGGCCTCGGCCCGCCCGATGACGACCCGCATTATTTCGTTGGTCCCTTCCAGGATTCGATGCACCCGCAGATCGCGGACGATCTTTTCCAGACCATACTCGCGCAGGTAGCCATAGCCGCCGTGCAGCTGCAGGGCTTTGTCCGCAACCTCGAAGCAGGTATCGGTGACATAGCGTTTGGCCATCGCGCACAGCTCGACCTTGTCGGCGTCGTCGGCGTCCAACGCAGCCGCCGCGCGCCACAACAACATTCGCGAGGTCTCCAGCCCAGTGGCCATGTCGGCCAGGGTGAACCGGATCGTGGGCTCGTCGAGCACGGGAGAGCCGAACGCCTGCCGCTCGCGCACATAGGCTCCCGCTTTGTCGAAGGCGGACTGCGCGCCGCCCAGCGAGCAGGCCGCGATGTTGAGCCGACCACCGTTGAGACCGTTCATCGCGATGCCGAAGCCGGCACCCTCGCCATCCGCGCCGCCCAGCATCGCGTCGGCGGGGACCCGCACACCCTCGAAGATTACCTGCGCGGTGGGTTGCGCGTGCCAGCCCATCTTCTCCTCGGGCGAGCCGAAACTCAGCCCCGGCGTGTCCTTTTCGACGATGAAGGCCGAGATGCCGCGCGGGCCGTCGCCGCCGGTGCGGGCCATCACGACGTACACGTCGGAGGCTCCGGCGCCGGAAATGAACTGCTTGACCCCGTCGAGCACGTAGTCGCCACCCTGCCTGACGGCGCGCGTGCTCAGGGCGCCGGCGTCCGACCCCGCGTTCGGCTCGGTCAGGCAGTAGCTGGCGATGACGTCCATCGGCGCCAACCGCGGAATCCATTCCTTCCGTTGCTCGTCGGTGCCGAACGTGTCGATCATCCACGCGCACATGTTGTGGATGGACATGAACGCGGCCGTCGTAGGGTCGGCAATCGCCAACTGCTCGAAGATCCGAACCCCGTCGAGCCGGCGCAGCCCGCTGCCGCCGACGTCATCGCGGCAATAGATCGCCGCCATGCCGAGCTCGGCGGCCTCGCGCAACACGTCCGTCGGAAAATGCTTGGTGGTATCCCATTCCAGAGCGTGCGGGGCGAGGCATTTGGCGGCGAACGCGGCCGCCGTCTCGGTGATGACGCGTTCGTCATCGTTCAGAGTGAACATGATGCCCTAATTCATTGTGGGGATGACGAATTCGGCGCCGTCCTTGATGCCGGACGGCCAGCGCGACGTGACCGTCTTGACCTTCGTGTAGAACTGGATCGATGCCGGCCCGTGCTGGTTGAGGTCGCCGAAGCCGGAGCGCTTCCAGCCGCCGAAAGTGTGATAGGCCACCGGGACCGGGATCGGCACGTTGACACCGACCATGCCGACCTGAACCCGGGAGACGAAGTCACGGGCGGCGTCGCCGTCGCGGGTGAAAACCGCCACGCCGTTGCCGTACTCGTGCTCCGACGGCAGCCGCAAGGCCTCCTCGTAGTCGTGCGCGCGCACGATGCACAGGACCGGCCCGAAGATCTCGTCGGTGTAGATCGACATGTCGGGGGTGACGTGGTCGAAGAGCGTGGGGCCGATGAAGAATCCGCCCTCGAGGTTGGCGTCCCCGAAGGTCAGGTCGTCGCTGGTCCGCTCGCGGCCGTCGATCACCAGCTCGGCGCCGGCGTCGACGCCCTGGCCGATGTAGTCGCGCACCCGCGTCAGCGCGGCGTCGGTGACCAGCGGACCGTAGTCGGCCTTGGGGTCCAGGCTGTGCCCGACGCGCAGGTTGTTGATTCGCTCAATGAGCCTGGCGCGCAACCGTTCCGCGGTTTGTTCACCGACCGGCACCGCGACGCTGATCGCCATGCAGCGTTCGCCGGCGCTGCCGTAGCCGGCGCCGATGAGCGCGTCGACGGCCTGGTCGAGGTCGGCGTCGGGCATCACGATCATGTGGTTCTTGGCGCCGCCGAAGCACTGTGACCGCTTGCCGGTCGCCGCGGCGGTCGAATAGATGTAGTGGGCGATGTCGGAGCTGCCGACGAAGCCCACGGCCTTGATGTCGGGATGGTGCAGGATGGCGTCGACAGCTTCCTTGTCGCCGTGCACCACCTGGAACACGCCGGGCGGCAGGCCGGCCTCCAAGAACAGCTCGGCCAGACGCACGGGGACAGACGGGTCACGTTCGCTGGGCTTGAGCACGAACGCGTTGCCACACGCGAGGGCCGGTCCGGCCTTCCACAGCGGGATCATTGCCGGGAAGTTGAACGGCGTGATGCCCGCGACCACACCCAGGGGCTGACGCAACGAATAGACGTCGATGCCCGGGCCGGCGCCCTCGCTGTACTCGCCCTTGAGCAGATGCGGGATCCCGATGCAGAACTCGATCACCTCGATGCCGCGCTGGATGTCGCCCTTGGCGTCGGCGACCGTCTTGCCGTGCTCGAGGGACAGCAGCTCGGCCAGCTCGTCGCTGTTGGCGTTGACCAGCTCGATGAAGCGCATCATCACCCGGGCGCGGCGCTGCGGATTCCATGCTGCCCAATCCTTTTGGGCCTCGACGGCCGAGGCCACCGCCGCGTCGATGTCGGCCTTACCGGCCATCGGCACCTTCGCCTGCACCGCGCCGGTGCTGGGGTTGAAAACATCGGCCGTGCGGCTGGATTGGCCGGCGGTGCGCTTCCCATCGATGAAGTGCGGGATCTGTGTGGTCATGGTGGCCTCGAGTCGTCGTTACGCAGCGAATACTTGGATATCCTAGTAACTTGGCTCGGGCGTAGCAAGGCGCTCAGTGCTTGCGCACGACGCGCTCGGCTTCGCCGTCCTTCCAGATCGTGATGTCCAGGTGGCCATCGGTCACCTCGACCGCGGACCCACCGATCAGGTCGGCCCGATAAAGGTGATCGAAATCCTGCCCTCGAATGTCGAAGCCGGTCTGTTCGTAGAGCGCTTCGGCGTACCGCTGATGCAAGTCCTTGTCCTGGACGTCCTCAACAACGCCGAACAGCTTTGCGTCGCCGTCCTTGACCTCGGTGTCGACGGTGGCGGTGTGCAGGCAGAAGCGCGGATCGCGCGACAGGTCATGGAATTTCGTCGTCCCCGGCATCCCGGCGATCCAGAGCCGATCTTCGAAGAACCTCGGCTCGATGGGGCTGATCCGGGGAAACCCGTCCGAGCGAAGCGTGCCCAACATGCAGAGGTTGCCGGTCGCGGCGTGGCGGCGGAGGAATATGGTCGCGATTCGCGGGGCTGCTGCCGTGAACTCTCTCCAGCTGATCATGGTCGCGACCGTAGCCTCAGAGGGGGTAGTTCCCCGCCTCCAGGTCCTCGAGCAGGCTCGGATGGGTGGGCCGCCAGCCGAATCTGTCCCGGGTCAACTCGCTCGAGGACGGCTGATCACGGGCGAATATGGCGCCGAGGAACCCGAAATGCTCGGCGGGCACCGAGGCCGCGGGGAGATCGAGCTGGCGCCCGATGGCCTCGGCGAGCGCGCGCATAGGGTCGCCCTCGTCGCCGACGGCGTGCGCCACCGTCCCGGGCGTCGCCTCCTCGAGGACCAGGCGGAAGAGCCGGGCCGCGTCGAGAACGTGCACAGCCGGCCAGCGCTGGGCGCCGTCGCCGACGTATCCGGAGACCCCGGTCCGTCGGGCCGCCTCGACGAGCAGGGAGGCGAACCCGCAGGGGCCGCCCGCCCGGTGGACCGAGCGGGGGAGGCGGACCACCGCCGAGCGGACTCCTTGGGCCGCCAGTTCCAGTGCGGCGTGGGCGTTTCGGCCGCGCCCGCCGATTAGCCCCTCGGTCGGCGCGGGGTCCCGCTCGGTGGAGGCGCGGCCGGCGATGGGGGGCGTGCCCGAGGCCATGACGAACGGCTTGCCGCTCCCCGCGAGGGCCGCGCCGAAGGTCTCGACGGCGACCGCCTCCTGCGCGACGGCCCTATCGAAATCGTCGAAGTGGAGGAAGGCGAGGTGGACGACCCCGTCGGCGTCCTTGGCGCCGGCGCGCAGGCTCTCGGGGTCGTCGAGGTCGCCGTGCAGCACGTCGGCCCCCATGGCTTTGGCGGCCTGGGCCGACGCGTCGGAGCGGGCCAGCGCCAGAACCTCGTGGCCCGCGCGGATGAGCTCGGGAACGACGGCCGAGCCGACCCCGCCGGTGGCGCCCGTGACGAAAACTCGCATGACACACTCCTCAAAGTGATGGGACCGATGTCCCATCACACTACCATCGTGATGGGACAAAAGTCTCATCACCTACCATGACGGCATGCCCCGATGGGAACCCGATGCGCGTGCGCGGCTGGTCGAGGCGGCGCTGCACCTCTTCTCCGAGCGGGGCTACGACCGAACCACCGTCGCCGAGATCGCCGATCGGGCCGGCCTGACGAAAAGCACCTTCTTCCGGTATTTCCCCGATAAGCGCGAGGTGCTGGCGGCCGGGCAGGAGACGTTGTCCCAACTCCTGACCGAGGGCATCGCCTCGGCGCCCGCGGACGCCACCCCGCTCGTCGCGGTCGCCGCCGGGCTGGAGCGCGCGGCCGGGGCGATGACCCCGCTCAATCGCGAGCTTGCTCCCCAGGTGAAGGCCGTCATTGCCACCAGCACCGAACTTCAGGAGCGCGATGCGCTCAAACAGGTCGGCCTCGCTGCGGCCATGGTGCAGGCGCTGCGAGCGCGGGGCGTGCCGGAACGGGCGGCCGCCCTGGCTGCCGAGCTGGGCGCGTTGGCTTTCAAAGAGGCGTTCGCCGAATGGATTACGGCAAACGGCGACCAGAGCCTGGCTGAACTCGCACTCAAGGCCTTGGACGAGCTGCGCACCGCGGCCGCCGAAATCCGCTGAAGCGAGCCCGGGCCGACTAGCCTTTACCCCGTATGCACACCATCGAGGCCGACTACCTCGTCGTCGGGGCCGGCGCCATGGGCATGGCGTTCATCGACACGCTGATCTCTGAGACAGAGGCACGCGTGGTGGTGGTCGATCGCTACCACCAGCCGGGCGGGCATTGGACTACGGCCTACCCGTTCGTGCGGCTGCATCAGCCCTCCGCGTTCTACGGCGTTAACTCGTTGCGCCTCGGCAGCGACACCATCGACCAAGTCGGCTGGAACAAAGGGCTCTACGAGCTCGCGACGGCCGGGGAAGTCTGCGCCTACTACGACCACGTGATGCGTCAGCGGCTCTTGCCGACGGGCCGGGTCAGCTACTTCCCGATGAGCGAATACGTCGGCCTGCATGACGGTGAGGGCCGCTTTGTCACGATGGCGGGGACCGACTACACCGTCAACGTGGCGCGGCGCGTCGTCGATGCCACCTACATGCGCGTCATGGTTCCCTCGATGCGCCCGCCCCCATACCAGGTCGCGCCCGGTGTCGAATGCATCGCGCCCAACGGCTTGCCGCGGCGCCGGGCCCGCGAGCGCTACGTCGTCGTCGGGGCCGGCAAGACCGGAATCGACACCTGCCTATGGCTGCTGGGCCAGGGCATCGCGCCGGACCGGCTGACGTGGATCATGCCGCGCGATTCGTGGCTATTGGATCGCGCGACGATCCAGCCCGGCTCGTTGCTCGCCGATCAGATCAAGGCCGCCTTCACCGCGCAACTGCGGGCCGTCCGCGACGCCGAGTCCGTCGAGGACCTGTTCGCGCGTCTCGAGGACGCCGGCGCGCTGCTGCGGATCGATCCCGCGGTTCGCCCCACCATGTACCGCTGCGCGACCGTCACCCGGCTCGAACTCGAGCAGCTGCGGCGCATCTCCGACATCGTGCGGATGGGCCACGTGCTGCGTATCGACGCCGACGAAATGGTCCTCGACGACGGATCGGTCGCGATGGACGGCCGTGCGCTGTACATCGACTGCAGCGCTGACGGGGCCGAAAAACGGCCCGCCACACCCATTTTCGATACCGGCCGCATCACGCTACAAAGCGTGCGCGGGTGCCAACAAATATTCAGCGCCGCACTGGTCGGCCACGTCGAGACCGCTTACCCCGATGACGCCGTGAAAAACCGGCTGTGCGTGCCACTGCCGCATCCGGACACCGACCTCGACTGGCTGCGCATCGCCTTGGCCGACTACGGAAACCAGCTGCGCTGGATGGAGGACCCGGACCTGACCGCGTGGCTCGCCGGCGCGCGCCTGGACCTTTTCGGTCACCTGATGGGCCACCTCCTGGCGCCGGCGTCGGCGAAGCCCCGAGTGCAGGACCGGATACTGGGCATGGCCAAGTCGGCGCTGTCCGCCACCGCCACCAAACTCGACCAGCTGATGGTCCAGGAAGCCTCGCTCAGCGCGCCGTCGGTGTAACCCGAGCTGATATTGGTCGGTAAAGGAGGCACGTGGCGGCGCAAAACGAACCCGTCGGCCCGCGACCATTGCGCGCGGTGCCGGACGATGGCTATACCGACTGGAACGCGGTGTATCAGGACAACGCGGCCTGGGTGTACCGGACGCTGTTTGCTCGCGTCGGCAACCGGGCCGATGCCGAAGACCTCACCGCCGAGGTCTTCCTTGCCGCGCTGCGGCCGCTGCGCCTGACCGCGAGCGTCGGCGAGGTGCGCGCGTACCTGCGGGCGACGGCCCGAACGGTGCTGGCCGCGCATTGGCGCGAGACCATGGGCCGCGAAATCACCGCGATCGAGGACATCGAACAACCGCCCGAGAGCGAGGAAGCGATCAGCACCGCACCCCAGCGCGTCGCGCAGGTGCTCGACAATCTGCCGGACCGCTACCGCCGAATTTTGGAACTGCGTTTCCTGCAAGGCAATTCGATCAAGGAGTCCGCGACCGAACTTGGGATCAGCGTCGCCAACGCCAAAGTTCTCCAACACCGCGCTCTGCGACTGGCAGCGCAAGTCAACGATGGGGGCCAGCCATGAACGCGCGCGGACTACGCCGCTACGTCGACGACCTGCTGCGGGGCCGCCGGCCAAAGCCGTTCGCGCCGGACGACTTCGAGGCGGCGCAGATCCGCACGGCGATCGAATTGCGGGCGGCCCGCCAGGGTTCCGAGGTTGACGACGCTCCCCGCCCCGAATTCCTGGCCGACCTGCACGGTCGCCTCGCGGAGCAGATGTCCGGCACGCCGCCGGCCGCCGCGCCGAAGGCCAACACCACGCGCCGGCAGGTCATCGTCGGCACCTCGGCGGCCGCCGCGGCCGCCGCGGCCGCCGTCTCCATCGATCGGGCGGTGACGGGCGGCCCCGCCGAAGCCCCCGCCGTCGCGGGCCAACTCACGCCCAACGACGGAAGCTGGCAGCGGGTCGCGGCCAGCTCGGACGTGCCGGACGGGCGCATGCATCCCTTCGATCTGGGCTCAGTCAGCGGATTCGTTCGCCGTGTCGACGGCAAACTCGAGGCCATCTCCGGGGTGTGCACGCATCAGGGGTGCCGGCTGTGGTTCGACGCGCCCGACGACCGGCTGCGCTGTCCCTGCCACACCACGTCGTTCTCGCCCACCGGGCAGGTGCTCACCCACCAGCTTCCGATCGCACCAAAGCCGTTGCCCACGCTGATGGTTCGCGAGGTCAACGGGGTGATCGAGGTATTCGCTCCGGCACGACCCGTGTAACCCGCTGCCCTATCTCTTGGCATGGATATCCCCATACTTCGAAAACAAGTGGTCGCGGCGGTCGCCGCCGGTGTGGTGCTGGCCGGATGCTCGTCTTCGCCGCGGGCAGCCCAACCGTCGGTCACCTTCGGCTCCGGTGCGAGCGCCACCCCCGGGATGCCGGGAATGAGCGGGATGCCGCCGGCCTCGGCCGCACCGACGGGCTCGGCGTCGGCAACCGGATCGCCGGCGGCGGCCGCGGGTGACGAGGTCAGCATCGACAACTTCGCCTTCGCGCCGGCGACGCTGACCGTCAAGGCGGGCAGCACTGTCACCTGGACCAACCGCGACGAAGAACCGCACACGGTGGCCGCCAGCGACGGTTCGTTTCACTCGCCGGGGATGGGGACGGGCGCCACCTTCAGCCACACCTTTCCGACCGCCGGAAAGTTCGACTACGTCTGCTCGATCCACCCGATGATGCACGGCACCGTGGTGGTGACGGAATGACCAAGCAAGACCCGAACACCATGACTCGCCGCCAGCTCATCCGGCACTCCGCGTGGTTCGGCGCGGCGGTCGGATTCGCCGTCGTTGGCGGCGAGGTGATCTCGCATGTCGCGGGTACGGCTTCGGCCTCGCACGCTCAAGCCCGGCCCACCCTGCGGTTCGCCCAAGTCAGCGACAGCCACATCGGTTTCTCCGGTCCGCCCAACCCGGACGTCACCGGCACGTTCGGCCATGCGATCGATCAGATCAACAGCCTCGGCTACACACCGGATTTCGTCATTCACACCGGCGACCTCACCCACCTGTCGACTCCCGACCAGTTCGACCAGGTGAAGCAGATGCTGGGCAAGCTGCAGACTCCGCACGTGTTCACGGTGCCGGGCGAACACGATTCGGTCGACGACGCGGGTCAGAAGTACCGGAGCGCCTTCGGTGCGGGAACCCGCGGCGACGGCTGGTACAGCTTCGACATCGCCGGCGTGCACGTGATCGCCCTAGTGAACACCTTGAACCTGAAGAAGCTCGGGCATTTGGGCACCGATCAGCTCGAGTTCGTCGAGAAGGACGTCGCGGGGCTGTCGAACGACACGCCCATCATCGTTTTCAGTCATATCCCGCTGTTCGCGATGTACCCGGATTGGGGCTGGGGCACCGACGATGCCACCCAGGCGCTGAGCTATCTGGGGCGCTTCTCGTCGGTGACGTGCCTCAACGGCCATGTGCACCAACTGTTTTCCAAGACGGAAGGCAACGTGACCTTCTACAGCGGGACGACGACGGCCTATCCGCTGCCGCATCCCGGGGATGGGCCCGCGCCCAAGCCGGTCACGCTGCCGGCCGGCAGGCTGCACGACGCCCTGGGCATTCGCGAGGTCAACTACACCAAGGGGCGGACCGCCCTGGCGCTGAAAGAGGCTAAGCTGCAATGACATTCCTGCTTCGGATCGGTCTGGCCCTGTCCCTGGCCGTCAGCGCCACCAGCCATGCCTACCTTTATATCCACGGGTATCAACACATTCCGATGATCGGCACCGCCTTTCTGGTCCAGGCCAGCGCCTTGTTCGCCCTGGCTCTGCTGATCAGCATCGGCGGTCCGCCATGGCTGCAATGGGTCGCCGCCGCGGTGGCCGGCGGGTCGCTGGTGGCGTTCGCCCTCTCGAGGACCGTCGGGCTGTTCGGCTTTTCCGAACGCGGCTGGGACCCAGCTCCCCATGCCGTCATCAGCGTGGCGGCCGAACTGCTGACGGTGCTGCTGTGGGCGGGAACCCTGGTGAGGTGGCGTCGGCTTAAGGCCGTTCAGCCTTAGGGGCAGGTGGCGTCGATCGTGAAGGCCTTACTGACCTGCAGGCCGACGTTGTTCACACCGGTGGCAGTACCGGTGATGTGATAGCTGTTGCCGTTCTTGGTGGCGCCGGCGCTGTTACCGGGCGCGCCCTCGGTGAAGCTCAGCACCACGTCGTTGATCGACCCGAGTCCGACGTCGTGGACCACCGATGCGTCGGGCTCCAGCCCGACGATCACGCCGGTGACCGCCTCGCCGATCGCGATGGAGAACTTGCCGTTGCTCGTCGCGCACACCACCGGGCCGCTGACATTCAGGGGCTCACCGCCCACGCTGACCTTCGCTTCCCCCGGCGCCGTCGCGACCGTGCTGCTCGCGGGGGCGGCGCTGGAGCTTGTGTTGGACGGCGCCGCCGAGGTGGACGACGGGCCGGAGGCCTTCTTGCCGCCGGAACAGCCGGCCGCGCCGGCAACGATCGTCACGGCTGCAACGGCGACTGACAACTGACGCTTCACACAAGCAGTATGTATCGCCGTTCGATTATTTGCTCGGCAAGCTGGCGATGAATCGCTGCGTGTCCTGCCAGGCGGGCAGGACACCGGATTTGCGCACTTCATCGAAGCTGGGGGCCGCCGCGTCGCGATCCGACAAGCTTGGTGCGGCACCGCCGACCAAAGGCCAGTCGATTGCCAGCTCCGGATCCGTCGCACAGATCGTGTGCTCGCGTTGCGGGTTGTATTCCGACGAGCACAAGTACATCACCGTCGAATTGTCTTGCAGCGCAAGGAATCCGTGGGCGAGGCCTTCGGAGATATAGATCGTCCTGCGGTCGGAGTCGTTGAGCAGCACGGAATCCCATCGGCCGAATGTCGGTGAGCCCAAACGGATATCGACGACGACGTCGAATACGGAGCCCGCCACGCAGGTGACGTACTTGGCTTGGCTCGGTGGCAGCTCGGCGAAGTGCAGGCCGCGCAACACTCCGGCGGCAGAAACCGAGCAGTTGGCTTGCCGGACGTCCAACGAATGACCGGCGAAGGCGCTGAACCCGCGATCGGTGAGCCATTCGAAGAACAGGCCACGCGAGTCGCCGTGGATCTCGGGAGTGATTTCCCAGGCGCCGGGGATGTCGAGCTCGCGAACCTTCATCTCACTGACCGCGCGCTTCGTAGCGGGCCTCGGCATCGTCCTTCAGCGGACGCCACCAGGATTCGTTGTTCCGGTACCAGTCAATGGTGGACCGGAGACCCTCGTCGAAGTCGGTGTGCTTTGGCGCCCAATACAATTCGTCGCACAACGCCGATGAGTCGATGGCGTATCGGAGGTCATGACCAATGCGGTCGGGGACAGTGTCGAAGTCGTCGGGGTCGCGGCCCAGCATCTGCAGCAGCGTGCGCAGCACCGTCAGGTTGTCGCGCTCGCCGTCGGCGCTGATCAGATAGGTCCGGCCGATCTCGCCCTTCTCCAGGATCCGCCAGACCGCGCTGTTGTGATCGTCGACGTGGATCCAGTCGCGAATGTTGGCACCGCTGCCGTACAACTTGGGTCGCCGGCCGGTGAGGACGTTGGTGATCTGACGCGGGATGAATTTCTCGACGTGCTGATACGGCCCATAGTTGTTGGAACAGTTGGAGATTGTCGCGCGCACCCCATACGACCGCACCCAGGCCCGGACCAGCATGTCGGCGGCGGCCTTGGTCGCCGAGTACGGGCTGGACGGGTTGTAGGGCGTCGACTCGGTGAACCGCTGCGGGTCGTCGAGCGCCAGGTCGCCGTAGACCTCATCGGTCGAGACGTGGTGCAGCCGCACACCGTAGCGCCGCACCGCTTCCAGGATGGTGTACGTCCCGATCACATTGGTGTGCAGAAACGGCTCCGGGTCGTACAGCGCGTTGTCGACGTGGCTTTCGGCCGCAAGATGCACGACCGCGTCGGACTCGCCGACCAGCGTGGAAACCAGCGCGCCGTCGGTGATATCGCCCTCCACCAGCCTGATCGCATCGCCCAGATCCGCCAGCGACTCGCGTCGCCCGGCGTAGGTCATGGCGTCGAGCACCGTCACCGCGACATCGGGACGCTCGCGGACGGTGCTGTGCACGAAATTGGTGCCGATGAAACCGGCACCCCCGGTGACCAATAGCCGCATGGTCAAACCCTAACGGGTGAGGCCCAGCGGTCCCGCCAGTTCTCCCAGGACGCGCACCACTTCGTCGTCGGGCGTCGCGTCGAGCGGCTGGACCGCGACGTGGTCTGCGCCGGCATCCAGGTGTTCGGTGAGGCGTTGCGCGATGGCCTCCGGGGTGCCGTAGGCCACCACCGCGTCGATCAGCTTGTCGCTGCCCGGCTTGCGCACGTCGTCGTGGGTGAATCCCGACCGCAGCCAGTTGTTCACGTAGTTGCTGAGGTCCAGGTAGAAGTTCGCATACCGGCGACCGATGGCGCGGGCTTCGGAGGCATCGGTGCTGAGCACGACCTTGTGTTCGGGCGCCAGGAACACCGAGCTTCCGACGAGTTCGCGCGCCTTGGCCGTGTGTTGGGGTGTGGTGAGGTACGGGTGCGCGCCGGCGCTGCGTTCGGCCGCCAACTGCAACACCCGCGGGCCGAGCGCCGCCAGCACTCGCCGGCTGGTCGGCACCATCGCCGCGTCGAGTTCGTCGAGGTAACCGACCAACGCGTCGTAGGGCCTGACGTACTCCTCGGTGTGCTCGCGGTGGCCCACCCCGATGCCGAGCAAAAACCTTCCGGGATAGGCGCTTTCGATGCGTTCGTAAGACCGCGCGACCGGCGTGGCCGGCGCGGACCAGATGTTGACGATCCCGGTGGCCAGTTGTAGCGAGTCGGTTGCGGCGAGGGCAGGTTCGACCCAGGCCAGGTCGGCGTCCGGTGATCCGCCAATCCACACCGCGCCATAGCCCAGCGATTCGATTCGGCTGGCCAGCTGCGGCGTGATGGACCGTGATCCCAGCCATACGCCGAACCGTCCCAGGTCGGGTTTCAGTGCTGCTCCCCCGGTCATTTAGGTCCCCCTGGTGTGCTAGGTCAGCCCGAGCGGTCCCGCGAGCTCGGCCAGCGCCGAAACCAGGTTTTCATCTTTGGTCAGGACCTGCACGGGCACGTGGTCGGCCCCGGCGTCGAGGTGCTCCTTCAGCCGAGCCGCGATCTGGTCCACCGTGCCATAGGCCACCACCGCGTCCACCAGGCGGTCACTGCCCGGCCGGGTGACCTCGTCGTCGGAGTAGCCCAGCCGTTTCCAGCTGTTGCGGTAGTTGGCCAGGTTGAAATAGATGTCGAGCGCCTTGCGGCCGACCGCGCGTGCCTTGTCCGCGTCGGTGGTCAGCACCACCTTGTGTTCGGGCGCCAAGAACGCCGACGGGCCGATCAGTTCACGCGCCCGCGCGGTGTGCTCGGGGGTGGTGAGGTAGGGATGCGCTCCCGCGCTGCGCTCCGCCGAAAGCTTCAGCACCCGCGGTCCGAGCGCGGCCACGACCCGGCGGTGTGCGGGCACGCCGTGCTCGTCGAGCTTGTCCAGGTACTCCGCCAGCGCGTCATACGGCTTGCGGTATTCGGTGTGGGCCTCGGGATGGCCGACGCCGATGCCGAGGAGGAAGCGGCCCGGGTAGGCCTTGTCGATCCGGTGGAACGATTCGGCGACCGGCGCGGCGGGCGCCGTCCAGATGTTGACGATCCCGGTGGCCACCTGCAGCGTGGTCGTGGCCTCGAGGAGGGGTTCTACCCAGGCCAGCTCGGCGGGAGGTGAACCGCCCACCCAGACCGCCCCGTATCCCAGGGCTTCGATCTCCTTGGCTTGCTGGGGAGTGACGCCGCGCCCGAACGATCCGAACCGGCCGAGATTGGGCTTGCTAGCTGCAGAATCAGTCATGGTGGCTGCAACCGGCGGTGTGCGGGCGCTATTCCGCGGAGGGATTTTGGCCGGGGCCGAATAACCAGGTATCCTGGACCAACGGTGCGTCATCGCGCCGGCTTTTGCGTGCCCAGTCCCTAGGAACTTTCCTGTCACCGGCTCACGTTTCAAGTCGGTGTGAATGCTGCGCCGATGTGGGCGCAGATGAAACGAAACTAAACGACGAGGATTTGACGAGAGGTTATGGCCAAGAAGGACGGCGCCATAGAGGTCGAGGGTCGCGTGGTCGAGCCCCTGCCCAATGCGATGTTCCGCATTGAGCTGGAGAACGGTCACAAGGTGCTCGCCCATATCAGCGGCAAGATGCGGCAGCACTACATCCGCATCCTGCCCGAGGACCGGGTGGTGGTGGAGTTGTCTCCCTACGACCTGTCCCGGGGCCGCATCGTGTACCGATACAAGTAACCCACCAATAGACGAGAACAGGATCGAAAAGCCGTGAAGGTCAACCCCAGCGTGAAGCCGATTTGCGACAAGTGCAGGGTGATCCGTCGGCATGGGCGGGTCATGGTGATCTGCTCAGATCCGCGCCACAAGCAGCGACAGGGCTAGGCCCACCCGACAACTAAATGATGACCTCCCAGCACCAATAGGCGGATACGCCGCCTACCTACGCCCGGACGGAGGCCGGGCCCCGATCAAGATCGGGAACGGACTGGGACAAGACCTCCGCATGAGATAAGAGGAAACGCCACCTATGGCTCGACTAGTAGGCGTCGATCTACCGCGGGACAAGCGGATGGAGATCGCGCTGACCTACATCTTCGGCATCGGCCGTACCCGTGCCAACGAAATTTTGGCCGCCACCGGCATCGACAAGGATCTGCGGACCAAGGATCTGACCGATGACCAGGTGACCCACCTGCGTGACTACATCGAAGCCAACTTGAAGGTGGAGGGCGATCTGCGCCGCGAGGTGCAGGGCGACATCCGCCGCAAGATCGAGATCGGCTGCTACCAGGGCCTGCGGCATCGCCGCGGCATGCCGGTGCGCGGCCAGCGGACCAAGACCAACGCGCGGACCCGCAAGGGACCCAAGCGCACCATCGCAGGCAAGAAGAAGGCCAGGTAACCGATGCCACCGAAGAAGGCAAGTGGTGCCGCGGCGCCCAAGAAGGGTCAAAAGACCCGCAGACGGGAAAAGAAGAACGTCCCGCACGGCGCCGCGCACATCAAAAGCACGTTCAACAACACGATCGTGACGATCACCGACCCGCAGGGCAACGTCATCGCCTGGGCGTCGTCGGGCCATGTCGGCTTCAAGGGTTCGCGGAAATCGACACCGTTCGCCGCGCAGCTGGCCGCCGAGAACGCCGCCCGCAAGGCTCAGGAGCACGGCGTGAAGAAGGTCGACGTGTTCGTGAAGGGCCCCGGCTCGGGCCGGGAGACCGCGATCCGCTCGCTGCAGGCCGCGGGCCTGGAGGTCGGCGCGATCTCTGACGTCACGCCCCAGCCGCACAACGGCGTCCGCCCGCCGAAGCGACGCAGGGTCTAGGAGGAGAAACAACCGATGGCTCGTTACACCGGACCCGTCACCCGCAAGTCGCGCCGGTTCCGCACCGACCTCGTCGGCGGCGACCAGGCGTTCGAGAAGCGTCCCTACCCGCCCGGCCAGCACGGCCGCGCGCGGATCAAGGAGAGCGAATACCTGCTGCAGCTGCAGGAGAAGCAGAAGGCCCGCTTCACCTACGGCGTCATGGAAAAGCAGTTCCGCCGCTACTACGAGGAGGCCGCGGGCCGTCCCGGCAAGACCGGTGACGAGCTGCTGCAGATCCTGGAGAGCCGGCTGGACAACGTGATCTACCGCGCGGGCATCGCGCGCACCCGGCGGATGGCCCGTCAGCTGGTCACGCACGGCCACTTCACGGTCAACGGCGTGCGCGTCGACGTCCCCAGCTATCGGGTGTCGCAGTACGACATCATCGACGTGCGCGACAAGTCGGTGAACTCGGTGCCGTTCCAGATCGCGCGGGAGACCGCCGGCGAGCGCCCGATCCCGAGCTGGCTGCAGGTCGTGGGGGAGCGCCAGCGCATCCTGATCCACCAATTGCCCGAGCGTGCGCAGATCGAGGTGCCGCTCACCGAGCAGCTGATCGTCGAGTACTACTCGAAGTAACAAGACCCCCCGCGCCGACCGGTGCGGGACACCTGAGCGGCATCAAATAGCGGGTGCCGAGAAGGAGAAGAAGAAACACCATGCTGATCTCACAGCGACCCACACTGTCGGAGGAGATCCTCACCGACAACCGGTCCCAGTTCGTCATCGAACCGCTGGAGCCGGGATTCGGTTACACGCTGGGCAATTCGCTGCGGCGGACCCTGCTGTCGTCCATCCCCGGTGCGGCGGTCACCAGCATCCGCATCGACGGCGTGCTGCACGAGTTCACCACCGTGCCCGGCGTCAAGGAAGACGTCACCGCCATCATCCTGAATCTCAAGGGCCTCGTCGTGTCCTCGGAGGAGGACGAGCCGGTCACCATGTACTTGCGCAAGCAGGGTCCGGGTGCGGTCACCGCGGGTGACATCGTGCCGCCCGCCGGTGTCACGGTGCACAACCCGGGCATGCACATCGCGACGCTGAACGACAAGGGCAAGCTCGAGGTCGAGCTAGTGGTCGAGCGCGGCCGCGGCTACGTCCCGGCGGTGCAGAACCGGGCGTCCGGCGCCGAAATCGGCCGTATTCCAGTCGATTCCATCTACTCGCCGGTGCTCAAGGTCACCTACAAGGTCGACGCCACCCGCGTCGAGCAGCGCACCGACTTCGACAAGCTGATCCTGGACGTGGAGACCAAGAGTTCGATCACCCCCCGCGACGCGCTGGCGTCGGCGGGTAAGACCCTGGTCGAATTGTTCGGTCTGGCACGCGAACTCAACGTCGAGGCCGAGGGCATCGAGATCGGGCCGTCGCCGGCCGAGGCCGACCACATCGCGTCGTTCGCGCTGCCGATCGACGACCTGGACCTGACCGTGCGGTCGTACAACTGCCTCAAGCGCGAGGGTGTGCACACCGTCGGCGAGCTGGTCTCGCGCACCGAGTCCGACCTGCTCGACATCCGCAACTTCGGCCAGAAGTCCATCGATGAAGTGAAGGTCAAGCTGCACCAGCTGGGTCTGTCGCTCAAGGACAGCCCGCCGAGCTTCGACCCGTCGGAGGTTGCGGGTTACGACGTCGCGACCGGCACCTGGTCCACCGAGGGCGCCTACGACGACCAGGACTACGCGGAAACCGAACAGCTCTAAAGGCCAGAATCATCTAGACAGGAGCGACAGCAATGCCCAAGCCCACCAAGGGCCCTCGCCTCGGCGGGTCGTCTTCGCACCAGAAGGCCCTTCTGGCCAACCTGGCCACGTCGCTGTTCGAGCACGGTCGGATCAAGACGACCGAGCCGAAGGCCCGTGCGCTGCGGCCGTATGCGGAGAAGCTGATCACGCACGCGAAAAAGGGCACGCTGCACAACCGTCGAGAGGTTCTCAAGAAGATCCGCGACAAGGACATCGTGCACGCGTTGTTCGAGGAGATCGGGCCGTTCTACAGCGACCGCAACGGTGGCTACACCCGCATCATCAAGGTCGAGGCGCGAAAGGGTGACAACGCCCCGATGGCCGTGATCGAGCTGGTGCGGGAGAAGACGGTGACGTCGGAGGCCGACCGCGCGCGCCGGGTTAAAGCCTCGAAGAAGGCTGACGCTCCTGTCGCGGCTGCTGCGGCGCCGCAGGCCGCCGTCGAGCCCGAGGCCGCGGAGGGTCCGACGGCCGAGGAGGTCGAGGCCGAGACGGCTGAAGAAGTCGAGGCCGAGACGGCCGAGCCCGAAGAGGCCAAGGCTGAGGCCACCGATGAAGGCGACGGAGCCAGCGACAGTTAGCGAGGACGTCCGTCTGCGGCTCGATATCGCCTACGACGGAACGGATTTCGCGGGCTGGGCAACCCAGGCCGGGCAGCGAACCGTCGCCGGCGTTCTCGACGAGGCGCTGACGACGGTTTTCCGCACCCCGGTGCGGCTCCGCGCCGCCGGGCGCACCGACACCGGCGTGCACGCCACCGGGCAGGTGGCACACGTCGACGTCCCGGACGACGCGCTGCCGAACGCCTACCCGCGCGCACGCCCCCGCAAGCGGGAGGTACCCCCACACACAGGCGAGCCCGAGTTTTTGCCGCTGCTGCGGCGCCTGGGCCGGTTCCTGCCCACCGACGTCCGGGTCATCCGGATCGCCCGCGCCCCAGCGGGTTTCGACGCCCGCTTCTCGGCGCTGCGCCGCCATTACGCCTACCGGTTGTCCACGGCGCCCTACGGCGTGGAGCCGCAGCAGGCGCGCTACGTCACCGCGTGGCCACGCGCACTCGACCTGGACGCGATGAGCGCCGCGTCACGAGACCTGTTGGGGCTGCACGACTTTGCGGCGTTCTGCCGTCAGCGCGACGGCGCCACCACGATCCGGGATCTGCAGCGGTTGGACTGGTCGCGCGACGGCGAGCTGATCACCGCGCACGTGACCGCCGACGCGTTCTGCTGGTCGATGGTGCGCTCACTGATCGGGGCGCTGCTGGCCGTCGGCGAGCATCGGCGTCCGGTCACCTGGTGTCGCGACCTGCTCACCGCGACGGACCGGTCCAGCGACTTCGCGGCCGCGCCCCCGCACGGTTTGACGCTGATCGGCGTGGACTACCCGCCCGATGGCGAGCTCGCGTCGCGGATCCTTATCACCCGCGATCTGCGCACGCGCTAGAGCCGGGCGGCGGCGAAGCTGGCGGCCTGATCCACCAGTCCGGAGTTGAGATACGACGGCTGCAGATGCGACGGCCAATTCATGCCATTACGACAGATCGGGTCCCCCTGTGCGCACTGGTCGATCGTCTTACCCGCAAAGGCGGGGGCGACCTGCCGGGTGCCATTACCGAACAACGCGACCGCCGCGACGTGCTGATCCGCCCCCGGCGGAATACGGCCCCAGGTCGCGAGATCAACCACCTCGGCGCCCAGGGAATAGCCGCCGAGCACCTCGCGGGTGTTCGGGCACTGCTTGGCCATGGCCTGAACGTGGGCGCTGATGTCGTTGGCGCCGGCGTCGACGCTGATGTTTGCGGGATAGTTGACCCCATATGCTCCGACCGGCATAGCCGTCTTGCCGCGCAGCGAATTGAGGAACGCGTCGCCGATGGCGCCGAGCCCGGGTGGCTCCTCCCGGCCCCGGGCGAACACCACTTCGGCGCCCGGGCACGCCGCCGATGCAATCGGCGCCGTGGCGGGGGCAATCACCAATGCCGCGGCGAGCAATGTCGCGGCCGCGAAACCGCGCAGCCTCATGGGCCGATATATTAACCGGCCAGCCTATGCGGTCAGTGGATCGCCGAGACCAGATCAGGCGAAGGCGTCGGCGCCGCGGGCGCGGGCCCGGGGGCCGTTGGAGGAACCGACGGGCCGGGCCCCGGCGCCTGCGGGACGGAACCCGGTGACTGCGGCACGGAACCCGGCGACTGCGGGCCGGATCCCGGCGTCTGCGGGCCGTATCCCGGTGACGTGGGGCCGTAGCCGGGTACCTGTTGACCGGTTCCGGCCAGCAGCTTCGACGCGACGAACGCCGCTGCCTGAGTGGTGTACACCGGCACATACCCCTCCGTGTGCCCGGTCCACTCGTTGCCCTGGCCCGCATGACAGATCGGGTCTTGCGGATTGCACAGGTCGATCGCCTTCGAACCCAGCAGCGTGCTCTGGGCCGGCAGCGTTCCGCCCGCGCGGTCGGCCACGTCGCCGAAGGTGGCGACGGCCGCGATGTTGTTCGCGTATTGCGGTGGGAGCGAGTTGCCCCAGTTGATGCCCCCGATGGGGACGCCGGCCACGATGTCCATCACCGAGGCGCCCTGGGAGTAACCGCCAAGCACGATCTTGGTGCTCGGGCACTTTTCCACGCTCTTCTTGACGCGGTCGATCGTGTCGTTGGCGCCGTCACCGCCGTGCAGCTGCAGTTTGCTGGCCGCGTAGTTCACCCCGTAAGGCAGGATGTTCAGGCCGGTCTGCTGGCGCAGCGAGTCGACGAAGGCGTCGCCGACGCGGCCCAGGCCGGGGGGCTCGTTGGTGCCGCGGGCGAAGATCACCTCGACATCCGGGCAGTCGTCGGCGGAGGCGCTCGGCGCCGCGCTTGGGAGGGCGAGCAGGCCGGTCGCGGTGACCAGCGCGGAAGCGCTCAGGCCGACCCAGCGGCCTGCGGACCGCGCGGCGCCCGCCCGAGGGCTACGTATGCGGTGAGTAAACACCCGGAAATTTTACCCGTATCCGGCAAAGCCGAAACTCGGCCGACCTGTGGATAAACCTGCGCAGGGCGCTCGGCGTGCGGTTTACCGTGAAGCGGAAATCCGGATTCGACAAATTTCGCGGGGGAATTTTGGACCGATCCTTGCCCCCACAATCACCGACCCGCGTGCAAATCGGCGCGTACCGATTTCTGCTGCGTCGCATCGAGTGCGCGTTGCTGAGCGGGGACACCGGCGCCGCTGCCCGACACCTGCGGGCGCGGAGGGTATCGCTTACGGCCGGATGTGCGCTCGCGGCCGTCGTTGTCGCCGGATCCGCGCTACTTGCTTTGCTGCGGCCACAGGTCGCGTTCGATCGCACATCGATCGTGATGGGCCAACAATCCGGAGCGCTGTACGTACGGGTGGGTGACATTTGGCATCCGGTGCTGAATCTGGCCTCGGCGCGGTTGATCGCAAGAACCAATGCCAACCCGCAACCGGTACGCGAGTCCGACCTTGCGCGCACCAAACGCGGTCCGCTGCTGGGCATTCCGGGTGCGCCGCAAATTCTCGGCCCGCCGCTGTCGGCGGACGAATCAGTGTGGACGATCTGCGATACGGCCGGCAACGCGCCGACGACGATCCTCGTCGGACCCGCGGGGGGGCCGGCGGTCCGCCGACTGAGACCGGAGGACGCCGTCGTGGTGGCTCCCAGCTCGGGTTCGCCGGCCTACCTGCTCTACAACGGACAGCGGGCGATCGTCGATCTCGCCGACAGCGCAGTGGTGCGTGCGTTGAGGTTGGAGGGCCGCACGCCGCGAGTCGTCGCCACGTCATTGCTCAGCGCCATTCCCGAGGCGCCGCCGATCACGCCGCCGCGAATTCGCGACGCAGGCGCGAAGGCCGCTGGACTGCCCGGATTTTCGGTCGGCGACGTGTTGCGCATCACACGAGCCGGTGGTGACGAGTATTACGTCGTTTTGGCAGCCGGCGCGCAACGAATCGGTCAGGTCACTGCAGACATGTTGCGTCTCAGCAATTCGCACGGCAACGCGAACATCATCCCGGCGGCGCCGGACGCGATCCGCGCCGCGCCGATCGTTACGACGCTGCCGGTGGCGAGTTTCCCCGACCACGCGCCCCGCGACGGCGCCTTGAGCGATGCCGATACCACCGTGTGCGCGTCGTGGACTGCCGCTTCCGGGCGTTCCGACATCGCTTTCCTGGCGGGCAGCGGGCTGCCGTTGCCGGTTGGCCAAGTGCCGGTGACCTTGGCACAGGCAGACGGCCTCGGCCCCGCGCTGGACGCGGTATACCTCCCGCCCGGCCGCGTCGCCTACGTGCGGGGCAACGCCCAAGGCGGTGCACGCTATCTCGTCACCGACACCGGGGTGCGTTTCGCGATTCACGACGACGACGCGGCACACGACCTTGGGCTGCCGACTGCGGCGCTAACGGTGTTCTGGCCGATGGTCGCGGTCCTGCCGTCCGGGCCCGAACTGAGCAGGCAAAGCGCGTCAGTCGCTCGAGACACTGTTGCGGGTCCGCCTTAACCGACTCTTGGCCGGGCCGGCGATCAGGGCTGCCGCCAGCGCGGCCAAGCAGATCGCCGCGCCACCCAGGGCGGTGTTGCGGCCTTGACGATCAAGCGGCGCCGGTGCCAGAGGGGGAGGGATCGGCACCGGCGCCGGGCCTGGTTGGGACGTGTTGATCGGTGGAATCGAGTCGGTGCTGACCGCGGCAAGGGCATCGATGGTGCCGTTGCCGACGAGCGGATCCCATCCGGCCGCCGGGTGATGGGCGGTCGATTCGATGCGCTGCATCACCTGTCGCGCGGTCATCGTCGGGAATCGCGCTCGGATGAGCGCAGCCAACCCGCTGACGACTGGCGCCGCGTAGCTCGTGCCGGAAAGCGATGCTGAGCCAAGCGAATTCACTGCCTCACCGACGGCGGCGACGTCCACCCAGGGGCCGGCAAGGGTAAAGGCCGATGGCGCGCCGTCGGCGTTGACCGACCCGACGGCCAGCACGTAGTCGTCATACCAGGCCGGACTGACCGCGACGGTAACGCTGTCCCATGTCGCATCCGGCCGTTGCGGCGGGCACTGTGCGCCGCCGCCGGTGTTGCCGGCCGCGGCGACTATTACCGCGTTCTTGACGTCGACCGCATACGCCAGTGCGGCGCCCAGCGAGCGGTCGTCGAGCGGCGAAGCGACCGAAACGCACGCGACCGACGAAATGTTGATCACCGACGCGCCGAGATCGGCGGCCGTCCGGACGGCTCGCGCCATCGTGTCGACATCACCCACCCCGGCGCTGGATCGGTCGTTGGCCGGAGCGAACTTGGCGCTGGACTGGCGGATGCCGATCAGGGTGACGTCGGGCGCCACCCCGGCGAAGCTGTCGGCCCGGGAATCGGGTGTCGCAGCGATGATTCCGGCCACCAATGTGCCGTGCGCATCGCAATCCTGCGTGCCGTCGCCGGTGGATACATAGTCACCCCCGGGCACCACGTCGGGTAGCCGGCCGTGTTGCGAGACACCAGTGTCGATTACCGCGACCCGCTGGCCGGCACCGCGGGTGAGCTGCCAGACCCGCGGTAGGTCGAGGTGTGCAAGCTGGTTGCCGCCCGCGCTTGAATCCGACGCCATCGTCGTGCAAGCCTCGCGTTGCACGGTCGGCCGCGGTGGTGCGGGCAGGGCGGGCTTCGGCAACCACGTGTCGTCGATCTTCGGCGGCGAAACCGCGTGTGCCGACGGCGTTCCGAACTGGGCGAGCGCCGTCAACGCCGATACCGCCAGCAGCCGCAGGACGCGTGACGGGATCAACTCCATGTCGGATTGATGGCACGAACGGCGCGATAGACGCCGCATATCCAACAGGTCAGGGGCACCATAGCGATTATGGCCAGATACTCCATCAGCTCAACGCCTCGCCGCGCTAGGGGCGACGTCGGCATCACCGTAGCGACGGAGCCCAGGTAGAGCGCCGCGGCGACGAGCATCGCCGTCATTGCGGCAATCCACGGTCCGCGATCCGGGATGCCCGCCGCCGTAATTGCGAATGTTGTTCCAGTAGTGACGATTCCGCCGACGACAAAAATCAAAGCCCGTCTCCTGTCAACGCCATGCGCGTGCAGCAGCAGGACTGCGCCGGTGGCAGTGGCAAGAGCTACGCAGCCGAGCCTCGGTGCGCCGGTGACAACGGTGACGATGGCGCCCAGGGCGGCCGAACACGAAAATGCGGCGAGCAGGCTGGTCAGCCAGCTATCGGCACGGGTCGCCTTGGCGGCCAGACGATCCGGGGTGTCCAGGCCCGGTGTGGGCGGTAACCGCGGCGACAGCCCGCCCAGCATGATCGACACTCGTGCCGCCATTTCGAGCAGTCCGAGCGAGGCCAACGCGGATACCGACGCGATGACGTGCAGGGGTGCGGTTGTGATGACACCCGCCAACGCGGCGATCGCGACGACCATCGCGAAGCACGACACCGCGGTCAACGTGACACGACCACACCCCGATAGGCGCATCGCCGACACCGACATCACGGCAGCCGCCATCGCGGCCAGGAGCACACCGGGGATGCCAGGCGCTCCAGGTACAGCCAGAAAGCCCGCGAGCGCAGCAAATACGGTAGCGATCAGGCCGAGCGTGAGTCCCGCCATCGGGTCGCCGTGCGCCCGGTGCGCAAACACGGCAAACAGTAGAGCAAGGAAGCCGGCGAACACCGCGACGCCGGCGGTGGTGTAGCGGGCGGCGTTGCCCCCGACGGCGTTTCGAACGAGCGTGGCAGCCCCAATGCCAGTCAGGCAGATCGCCGCCACCGCGCCCATGAGGCGACTCGTCAGCCGGTCCTGGGACTGTTCCGAACCGCGGGCTGCAGCACCCAGCGTCGCCGACACCGCCTCCGCCACATCGTCGCAGCGAGCAACGGGAAGCGACGGCCGCGCTTGGCTCAGCACCATGACGGTCCCGTCGCGGATGCCGTTCTGTGCCAACGTCGTCGACGCATCCAACGCGGACGAACCGGGCAGGGACAGGTGATAACGCTCCCCAGGCTGGCAATCGATGTCGAGGGCCGCCAGGCTGTCGAGGATCGACGGGATCAGGGTGGCGACGGGCAACGCGGCGGGCAGCGACAAATCGACGAGCGCATTGCCGGCATGAACCGACACGCGGCGCAGTCCCGGATCGGATGCGGACAAGGGCGACCCCTTCAGAATTGAATTGTCGGCACGGTAACTCGTTTTCGATCGCCCGGTTTCCGGCTATCCACAGGCGAGTTGCGCCCGATCCGGGTGCTCCTTACCGTTCGTCGAACGGTGGGAGGGGTCAGGATGACTGAGGTTTTCGGGCCTGCGGTGTGCCATCCGCCGCCGCCCGTCGAGACGGCGGACGTCAACATCGCCGCGCCACCCGAGCTCGCGCGCTCCCCGTCGTCCGGCTTGCTGGTGCACCTGGTGCCGGTTCTCATATCCCTCGTGAGTCTTGGGGTTATGGCAACGGCCTTCTTCTCGGGGTCGACCGTAACCCGCAATCCCACGTTCTTGGCATTTCCCGTGATGATGCTGGGTTCGATGATTGCTACGACGGTCGCCGGACGAGGCCGTCGGCAGAGCGGAGGCATGGACGCCGATCGAGTCGAATATCTCGCATATCTAAGCCGCCTGCGCGCGACGGTCGCGGAAACCGCTGCGGCACAGCATTCATCACTCAGATGGAGGCATCCAGATCCCGAGACGTTGTGGACGATGATCGGCGGATCGCGAATGTGGGAGCGGCAAGCGAGGGACGGCGACTTCTGCGTCATCCGAGTCGGCGTCGGAACCCAGCCGCTCGCCACGCGTTTGGTGGCCCCGGAAATCCCGCCCGCGGAGCTCGCGGACCCGGTCACCGCAACGGCGTTGGACCGGTTTGTCCGCGCGCACTCGACGATCGAGGAAGCGCCGATTGCGATTAGCCTGCGGGCGGCTACGACGGTAACGATCGATGGCGATGCTGGCGAAGCGCGCGGAGTGCTGCGTGCGATGGTATGTCAACTCGCGGTACTGCATCCTCCGGACCAGTTGCTCATCATCGCCGTGATCAGCGAGCGGAACAGATGTCACTGGGATTGGCTGAAATGGCTGCCGCACAACCAACATCCGGCCGCGCTCGATAGGTTGGGATCGGCGCGCATGGTGTATCAAAGCCCGGAAGAAGCACAGCAAGCCCTGGCCGGTACGAGTGGACCGCACGCGGTGGTGATCAGCGACCGTGGCGCCCGCGTCGCGGCCGGTGTGATCGCGGACGCGATCATCCTCGAGGTCGGCGCTGGCGGCACGTCGTTGGCAATCAAGCATGCCGGCGAAACTTTGGCGCTGGAACGCCCCGACCAAATGGATGCCCTCGATGCGCTGATCTGTGCGCGGCGGCTGGCAGCCTATCCTGCCGAAGCGGCCTTTCGCCGGAGCGAAGGCCCGGGCTGGGCGGATCTGATGGGGCTCGGCGACCTCTCCCGTTTCGACCCGGTCCGACTGTGGCACAGCCAGGACCGCCACCATCGCCTCCGCGTTCAAATCGGGACGACGGTCGATGGAAAGCCGCTGGAGCTCGATATCAAAGAGCCCGCGGAAAACGGCATAGGCCCACACGGCCTCTGCGTGGGCGCCACCGGCTCGGGCAAGTCGGAGCTGCTGCGCACCGTCGCATTGGGCATGATGGCGCGAAACTCGCCCGAGGTGCTCAATCTGCTCCTCATCGACTTCAAGGGCGGCGCAACGTTTCTCGATCTGGCTCGTGCTCCGCACGTGGCCGCGGTCATCACCAACCTCTCGGACGACGTGCCGCTGGTGGCCCGCATGAGGGACGCCCTGGCCGGTGAGATGAACCGGCGGCAACAATTGCTGCGGGCGGCGGGCCATGGCAGCGTCGCAGCCTACGACGAGGCACGCCGGGCCGGCATGCAATCGTCGGCGCTGCCGACATTGTTCATCGTCGTCGACGAGTTCTCCGAACTGCTCAGCCATCATCCCGATTTCGCCGACATGTTCGTGGCAATTGGCCGGCTCGGCCGGTCGTTGGGCATGCATCTGCTCCTGGCCAGCCAGCGCCTCGACGAAGGCCGGCTGCGAGGCCTGGAACCCCATCTTTCTTATCGCGTATGCCTGAAGACTTTGTCTGCGAGCGAATCGCGAATCGTCCTCGGAACAATCGACGCGTATCAACTACCGAATATCCCCGGTGCCGGTTACCTGCGCTGCGGTGGCGACGAGCCGATTCGTTTCCAGACCGCATTCGTCTCGGGACCGCTGTCCGCTCCACGCGTGGATGTCAGCACCGCGACGAGATCGCCTTCCGTGCAGCCGTTCAGCACACGGGCCCTCGGCCCAATCACACGCGACGCCGGGACAGGCCGGCCACCCGCACCAACCGTCCTGGGTGCGGTGCTGGACCGGCTGTCAGTGCACGGGCCGCCCGCGCACCAAGTCTGGCTGCCACCGCTCGGTCCGGCCCCTCCGTTGGGGAGCCTATTGCGCGACAGCGGATTTCCGAGAGGCAGCCTGATCGCACCCGTCGGCGTCGTCGACCGCCCTTTCGAGCAGTCCCGGACGCCGCTAATGGTCGACTTATCCGGGGCCGCAGGCAATGTCGCGATCGTCGGAGCGCCTCAGTCGGGAAAATCAACCGCACTGCGCACACTGATCACTGCGTTGGCGGCCACTCACGATCCGCGCCGGGCGCAGTTCTATTGCCTCGATTTCGGCGGCGGAACGTTGGCGCCGCTGCGTTCATTGCCCCACGTGGGCACGGTCGCCGGCAGGGCCGAGCCGGCGCTGGTCGCGCGCATGGTCGCCGAAATGGAATCGATCGTCCGCTCTCGGGACTTGGATCGAACCGATGCGGCATCCGATTCCGCCCCGCCGGGCGACGTTTTCCTCGTCGTCGACGGCTGGGCGACCCTGCGCCATGAATTCGAGGCGCTCGAGGAAGCGATCACTTCGCTGGCGACGCAGGGGCTTTCATTCGGCGTACACGTAGTCTTGTCGGCGTCGCGCTGGGCGGAGATCAGGCCGTCGCTGAAGGATCAGATCGGGACCCGCATCGAGTTGCGGTTGGGTGACCCCGCCGACTCCGAAATCGACCGCAAACGCGCGCAGCAGGTGCCGCGCGACAAACCCGGCCGCGGCCTTTCCCACGAGGGGCTGCACATGCTGATCGCGCTGCCGACGGACCCGAGCGAGCTGGCATGCCGTGACGGCGAGGCGGCCGCGCCCCCGATACAGCTGCTGCCGGCGCACGTGGACCGCGAGGCTGCCGTCCACCGAGCGGGTGACGAATTCGCGGGGCGCATCCTGCTCGGGCTCGAGGAGCGCCGACTGCAGCCGGTCACGTTGGATTTCGATCAGCATTCGCATCTGCTGATCCTCGGAGACAACGAGTGCGGGAAGACAGCGACGCTGCGGACCCTGTGCCGCGAGATCGTACGTACCAATAGCGCCGCGGAAGCGCAACTGTTGATAGTCGACTATCGGCGCTCCTTGCTCGGTGTCATCGAGTCGGAACACCTTGGCGGGTATGCCATGTCGTCGGCAGCACTGGGCGCATTGCTGCCGGGCGTCCTCGACATGTTGAGACAGCGGGTGCCCCCTCCGGAGGTGAGCCAGGCGCAGTTGCGAACCAGATCTTGGTGGTCCGGTCCGGATATCTTTGTCGTAGTCGACGACTATGACCTGGTCGCCGCTCCGGCCGAGAATCCGCTAGTGGCCGTCACCGAGTTTCTACCGCATGCAAGGGATCTGGGACTGCACCTCATCGTGGCGCGGCGCAGTGGTGGCGCGGCGCGCTCCCTGTTCGAGCCTCTGCTGGCCGGTCTCCGCGACCTCGGTTGCATGACACTCGTGATGAGCGGACGTCCGGACGAGGGTGCGCTGTTAGGCTGCCGCCCCGCCCGGCTGCCACCGGGTCGTGGCGTTCTGGACGCACGTGCCGGTGACGAACAGCTTGTACAGGTGTTTTGGAGCCCGCCGGCATGAGCCTGTCGTGAGCGGTCATTGCGCAATCATTGAGGCCGGCCCGGGTGCGATCCGCCGATTGTGTTGCGGCTCAACCGCTGTCACCGACGCCGAGATGGCTGAGATCACCAGGACGGCGCTGGAATCGATAGACGATCCGGTGGCCATGGTGGACGGGCGGCCGGTCGCCGTCGATTCGGTGTGGCGGACCGCGCTGCGGTCGGTGGACTGCCCGAGGCGGCGGCCACACAAGGCCATGGTCGTGGTGCACCCATCGTGGTGGTCATCGTCGCGCGTCGGCCTGGTGACCTCGGCCGCCAAGGGCCTTGCCGACGATGTGTCGGCACGCCCGCGATCGTGGCTGCTGAGGCAGTCGTCCGAGGCCGAACCGAACGCTGCGGTGGTGGTGGAGATCGACGAACGGGTGGTGTCGATCGCCGGTGTCGACATCGTCGCCGTGCCCCGCCGGACGGAACCCGGCGCAGTCGCCGAGCAGGTAGCCCGTGCTGTCGACGAGATCGCATGCGGGACAACGGAGGTCACGCTGATCGATGGGCCGGCCACGGTGGCCGGGGCAGCGGCGCTTTCGACATTGATCGTCGGTGCGCTGCGCAATAGTGGCCGGACGGCGGTGGAGATCGGTGACTCCGCGCTGCCAAGTCTCGCCGCGTCGGCGCAGTCGTCGTTGTCGGCCCTCGACGAGCTGGCCTCACCGCCGTCGAACCCGAAGGCCGGTTCGCGCGCCTGGATGCTCAGGGGAATCGCGGCAGCCGGCGTCGTCCTGGCCGCGGCGGTACCGGCGGTGGCCTCAACGGGCCGTCACGGCGTCACGCGCGCCGAGACTGCGGCGACGACCGTTCTAGTGGAAGGCCGGGTAGCGCTAAGGGTGCCCGCGAATTGGCCCACGCAGCGTGTGATTGCCGGACCCGGTTCGGCACGGGTGCAAGTCACGTCGCCATCAGATCCCGAAGTAGCGTTGCACGTCACACAGTCGCCGGTGCCCGAGGAGACGCTGGGTGACACCGCTGAGCGGTTGAAACACGCGATCGATGCCGAGCCCGCCGGGGTGTTCGTCGACTTCAACCCCTCGGGAAGCAGCGGGGGCCGGCCGGCGGTGACCTACCGCGAAGTGCGCGCCGTCCACCATGTGCGCTGGGCCGTGCTGCTGGACGGAACGGTCCGGATCAGTATCGGATGCCAGAGCCGGCCCGGCGGTGAGGATGCCGTCCGGGACGCGTGCGAGGAGGCGGTCCGGTCCGCGCACGCGATCAATGGAACCTAGCGGGCGTCCGCAGGGTCGTATTTGGTATGGGAACACCGAACACACTGAGCGCAGACTTCGACCTGATGCGCTCCGTCGCGGCGACCACCGATGCCCGCAACGAAGAAATCCGGGTGATGCTGCAGGCATTCATCGGCCGCATGAGCAGTGTGCCGCAGTCGGTGTGGGGTGGGCTCGCCGCCGCGCGGTTCAAGGATGTGGTCGATCGTTGGAACGCCGAGTCGACGAGGCTCTACCACGTCCTGCACGCGATCGCCGAGACGATTCGGCACAACGAGGCCGTTCTGCAGGAGGCCGGTCAGATCCATGCCGACCACATCGCCGCTGCCGGCGGAAACCTCTGATCGGAGTTGTCCGTGGATCCCGTGTTGTCGTACAGCTTTAGCGAAATCGAATTCTCCGTGCGCCAGGAGATTCACGCCACCTCGGCACGTTTCAATGCCGCGCTGGACGAGCTGAGATCGCAAATCGCTCCGTTGCAGCAGTTGTGGACTCGCGAAGCCGCGGCCGCATATCAGGCCGAGCAGCTCAGATGGCATCAGGCTGCGACGGCGCTTAACGAGATATTGGTCGACCTTGGAAATGCCGTACGCGACGGCGCGGATGAGGTGGCAGACGCCGACCGACGAGCGGCCGGGGCCTGGGGAAGGTAGCCCGATGCACGAGACTCTGTGCGGTCCTGGCGGAGGAGAGCCGCCAGGACCGCACAGTCATTTCTAATGCTTATATTGACTGATCCTCACACGTCTTCTGCGGAGAAATGACGTTCTACCTGGGCGATTAACTGTCTATCTAGCTTGACTAGAAACCGTCTAGCATACTGGACTAAAATGGTTACAGATGAGCCAGCGCGAGAAGTCGCTAAGCGGCTCAAGGATGCGGGTTTTATCCGGGTCAGCACCGATGGGCGTCATTCCAAGTGGCGACACCCGTCCGGCGTGTGGGTGCCCGTGTCCGAGAGCCATCGAATGATCAGTGCGGGCGTTGTCCGCAAGATCAACAGGGCCATCGAGGAGAGCCAGGGGAAACGCCAGTGAGTCACGAGTACAAGGTGAAGGTCGTCCGCGATGGGCGGTGGTGGATGATCCACGTTCCCGAAATCGACCAAGTCACTCAAGGACGCCGCGTCAGCGAAATCGTCCCTATGGCCGAGTCCCTAATTGCAGTCAGCACCGATCAGCCGCTGACCGACATTACGGTGCGGGTCGTCAGCATTGAGGTTCCGGGACTTGGTGATGTTGCTGCGCGCGCCACCGCGATCGCGGATGCGCGTAATACCGCCGCGCAGGCGGCCGAAGCCGCACAGCACGACGCCGCCGAGTATGCGCGCGCACTCGCCGAGGCTGGCGTTCCGGTGCGCGACACTGCCGACTTACTGCACGTGTCGCCGCAGCGCGTCAGTCAACTTGCCACAGCGCGTTAAACCGGCGTCTCGGATCGGCTGATTGAAACTGACCCGCTACCGACCGTTCAGACGATTTTGACCTGCGGGGATGCGGGTCGGTAAGCTGCTCGGTTGGCGTGCGGTATGCCGGGGCCTCGGGTCAATGTCGGTCGCCGAGATCCACCCCACCGTCAACGCCTGACCGATACCCGGGTCACACCGGGATCCACCTCGAGAAGAAGAAGGTAAGCGCTGTGCCCACATACGCGCCCAAGGCGGGTGACACCACGCGGTCGTGGTACGTCATCGACGCCACGGACGTGGTGCTTGGCCGCCTTGCCGTCGCGGCAGCCACCCTGCTGCGCGGTAAGCACAAGCCCACGTTCGCTCCCAATGTCGATGGCGGTGACTACGTCATCGTCATCAACGCCGACAAGGTCGCCATCAGCGGCGACAAGCTGCAGAGCAAGCTGGCCTTCACCCACTCGGGGTATCCCGGCGGCCTGCACAAGCGCACGATCGGCGAACTGATGGAAAAGCACCCGACCCGCGTGGTGGAAAACGCGATCGTCGGCATGCTGCCCAAGAACAAGCTCAGCCGTCAGATTCAGCGCAAGCTCCATGTCTACGCGGGCCCGGAGCATCCTCACATCGCACAAAAGCCGGTTCCGTACGAGATCAAGCAGGTGGCCCAGTGACCGAAACAACCGAGGCCGTCGAGACCCCGGCCACCCCAGAAACCCCGGAAACCCCGGCCGCTCCGGCCGAGGCCCCGGCGGCCAAGCCGAGCGAGCCGTTCGTGTTCGAGCGGCCCATCCAGACCGTCGGCCGCCGCAAGGAGGCCGTGGTGCGGGTGCGCATCGTGCCCGGTACCGGCAAGTTCGACCTCAACGGCCGCAGCCTCGAGGACTACTTCCCCAACAAGGTGCACCAGCAGCTGATCAAGGCCCCGCTGGTCACCGTCGACCGGGTGGAGAGCTTTGACATCTTCGCGTTGCTGCACGGCGGGGGCCCCTCGGGTCAGGCCGGAGCGCTTCGCCTGGGCATCGCCCGGGCGTTGATCCTGGCGTCGCCGGACGACCGGCCGGCTTTGAAGAAGGCCGGGTTCCTCACCCGTGATCCGCGTGCCACCGAGCGCAAGAAGTACGGCTTGAAGAAGGCGCGCAAGGCGCCGCAGTACAGCAAGCGCTGATCGCCGATCACTTTCTGGCCGCAACCGTGCATCTACTGCACCTTTAGCGGCGTGTCCGCGCACAAACACGCACGGTTTCGTCCAGAAATGAACGGGCATGTGTTAGGTGCACGACCGTCAACTGTGAGAGGTTTATCCGCATGGGTCGACTATTCGGCACCGACGGCGTTCGCGGGGTCGCCAATCGTGAGTTGACCGCCGAGCTGGCGTTGGCGCTGGGCTCGGCGGCCGCGCGGCGGCTGGCGAGCGCGGGGGGACCGGGCCGCCGAGTCGCCGTGATCGGTCGCGACCCGCGAGCCAGCGGCGAGATGTTGGAGGCGGCGGTGATCGCCGGCCTGACCAGCGAGGGAGTGGACGCGCTGCGCGTCGGCGTGCTGCCAACCCCCGCGGTGGCCTACCTGACGGGCGCCTACGACGCCGACTTCGGGGTGATGATCTCGGCGTCGCACAACCCGATGCCCGACAACGGCATCAAGATCTTCGGCCCGGGCGGCCACAAGCTGGACGACGACACCGAGGATCAGATCGAAGAACTCGTCGCGGGCGGGCCCGGGCTGCGCCAGGTCGGCGCCGGAATCGGCCGTGTTCTCGACGCCGAGGATGCGGCCGACCGCTACCTGCGCCACGTCGGCAAGGTCAGCACTGCACCGCTCGACGGCCTGACCGTGGTCGTCGACTGCGCCCACGGCGCGGCGTCGGTGGCCGCCCCGCGCGCCTATCGCGCGGCCGGCGCCCGGGTCATCCCGATCCACGCCGAGCCCAACGGGCTCAACATCAACGACGGCTGCGGCTCGACGCACCTGGATTCGCTGCGGGCGGCCGTGATCGACCACCGCGCCGATCTGGGCCTGGCGCACGACGGCGACGCCGACCGGTGCCTGGCCATCGACGCCAACGGCGAACTGGTCGACGGCGACGCGATCATGGTGGTGCTGGCGCGCGCGATGCAGGAGGCCGGCGAGCTGGCCTCCAACACCTTGGTGACCACGGTGATGAGCAATCTCGGCCTCCACCTGGCCATGCGCGCGGCCGGGATCACGGTGCACACTACCGCCGTCGGCGACCGCTACGTCTTGGAGGCTTTACGGGCCGGTGAGTACAGCCTCGGCGGTGAGCAATCCGGTCACATCGTGATGCCCGCACTGGGCTCGACCGGCGATGGGATCGTCACCGGCCTGCGGCTGATGACGCGCATGGTGCAGACCGGCTCGTCGCTGGCCGATCTTGCCTCGCAGATGCAGACATTGCCGCAGGTGCTGATCAACGTGGAGGTCGCCGACAAGGCCGCCGCCGCCGCGGCGCCCGCAGTGCAGGCCGCCGTCGAGCAAGCCGAAGCGGAGCTCGGTGATACCGGACGAATTCTGTTGCGCCCCTCGGGAACTGAACCGATGATCCGGGTGATGGTGGAAGCGCCCGAAGCCGACGTGGCTCGGCACGTCGCCACGCGAGTCGCCGAAGCGGTGAGCGCTCAGGGCTGATCCGCGATCCTGGAACCCCGACGGGGGATCCGGCGTCGGATTAGGCATGAGATTCGATAGTCCAGTACGACACAACGCTTTTACCCGCACCGGGGTCGACGTCGCGGCGGTGCATAGGGTCGCCGACCAATTGCGTGGCGCCGCCGAGCTCGTCGACGCCGCGGTGAGTGACCACCTGGCCGGGCTGGCTTTCAGCGGCGCCACCGCAGGTCGGGCGCACAGCGCGCGCGGCGACGCGTTGCGCGGCCAGTTGGAGCAACTTGTGGCGCAGTTGTCGCAGTGGTCGCGGGCGTCCGTCGCGATCGCTGTCGCCCTGCGGTCCGGCGCCGAACGCTATGCCGATGCCGAGCTGTACGCCGCGGCGCGGATTGCCTGATAGTGGGCGGTCGTTTGGACGTCGCCGAGCGCCTCGCCGAGGGCCGGCTCGCCGTAGAGCACACTCAGGCATACGTGCGGGCTTGCCAGGCGCTGGGTTACGAACAGTCCGACCTCACGTCGAACCCCAGCCAGATCCGCGACTGGTACGGAAGCGAAGACGGCCTGGATCTTCACGCGCTCGACCGTGATTGCGCGGAGCTGCGGGCCGCGGGCGACGCGGTGACGGAAAGCCTGCGCATCCAGCGTGCCCAGGCCGGTGAGCTGGCGGCGGCCTGGACAGGACCTGGGGCTGACGCGGCGCTTGCGTTCCTGCAGCGTCACTGCGATGAAGCCGGCGCCCTTGCGACCGAAGTGCGCGCTGCGGCCCAGCGATGCGAGTCGTTGCGCGACAACTTGTGGTGTCTGGTCGACGCAAAGGCCGCAACTGCCATCGCCATCGACGATCGCACACAGGCGCAGCGCCCGACTTGGTTGGCCGCCGCCGCTTCCGTCACGACGGGGGCCGGGGATCGGTGGACGGCCGCGGAGATCGTCCAGGAACAGCTGAAACCATACGTGGACAACGACATTCGCAACGAGTGGGTGAGCGCGATGCGTTCATCGCTCGCCGGGGTCGCCGCGTCGTACGACATGGTCATCGACAGGATGGCCGCCACGCCGGTCGTGTACTTCGAGCTTCCCGGCGAGCTCGGGCCCGGCTGGCAACCAGTTGAGCCGGTCCCACCGGGCGCGCCGGCTCCGCCCGCGGCGACTGTGGTAACGCCAGCCGCTGCGGTACCGCCCGCGGTCGCTCCCGCCGCTGCGGCACCGGCGGCGGCCCCCGCCGCGGCCGTGCCGCCCACGAATCCCGCTCCGTTACCGGATTTGGGAACCGCGCTTGGTAGTGGTTCGGGGATGCCCAGCGGCGCGGGAGATCTGGGCGGCGGACTAAGCGGTCTTGGCGGCCTGGGCGGACTTGCCAGCCGAATCGTCGATGCGATGGGTGGGCTATTGGGTTCGGCGGGCGACGCGCTCGGGGGCGACGACCCCTTCGACAAGGATGCGTTCGGCGGGGATCCGTTCCACCCGGACGACGAGCGCGAAGATTCCGACGACCGGACCGATGACGACGGGGACGAATCCGAGCAGCCCGAAAATGGTGACAAGGCCGCCGGGGATAAACCGGTTGACGGTCCGCCACCACCGTTCGAAGCGCCGCCGCCGGTGGGTGCGCCGCCGGTTGCAGCGACGCCACCGGCGGACGCGCCCCCGACGGCCGAAGCGCCGCCGGATGAACCGCCGCCGGATGAACCGCCGCCGGCGGCCACGCCCGCACCGGCCGCTGCACCGCCGACCGACGGATCAATACCGTGCGAGATTGCCGCGGATCAGCTTCCGCAGGCGGGGCAGTGAGGGCTCAGGCGGGTCGCAGTTGGAGCGCTTCCTCGACGAAGCGCACGGACTCTTCGGCGTCGGTCGCCATCGGGCTTACCAACAGCGTCGTGACGCCGGACTCGGCGAAGGCGGCCAGGCGCTCGGCGATGAAGCCGCGCGGTCCGACGAGTGACATTCCGCGCACCAATTCGTCGGGTACTAAGTCGATCGCCTCACGCTTGCGGCCGGACAGGTACAGCTCCTGGATCTTGTCCGCGACCTCGCCGTACCCGTAGCGCGTCGCGAGGTTGTGGTAGAAGTTGCGGCCCTTGGCACCCATTCCGCCGAGATAGAGGGCCAGCTGCGGCTTGGCCCACGCCAGCCGATCCTCGACGTTGTCGCCGATGGCCAACGACGCGTGCACCATGATGTCCAGCGGTCCCAGCGCCGGATCCCGTTTCGCGGCACCGGCTTTCAGCGCCTCGCCCCAGACCGTGTCGGCCTTTTCCGGAAGATAGAAGACCGGCTGCCAGCCCTCGGCGATCTCGGCGGTGAGCTCGACGTTCTTGGGTCCCAGCGCCGCGATCGTTATCGGAATGCGTTCGCGCACAGGATGATTGATCAGCTGCAAGGGTTTGCCCAACCCCGTTCCGCGATCCGCGGACAGCGGGAGCTGGTAGTACTTGCCGTCGTATTGCACCCGTTCGCGGCGCCACACCTTCCGGCAGATCTCGACGACCTCGCGGGTACGGCCAAGCGGGGCGTCGAACGGGACGCCGTGGAACCCCTCCATCACCTGGGGCCCCGACGTGCCGATGCCAAGACGGAATCGGCCGTCGGAGACGAAGTCCAGGCCCGCGGCGGTCATCGCCAGCAGCGACGGCGTGCGGATGTAGATGGGAACCACGCCCGTGGCCAATTCGACGGTGTTGGTCTTGGCGGCCAGATACCCGAGTTGGCTGATGGCGTCGTAGGAATACGCCTCGGCCACCACCGCGATGTCGATACCTTGTTTCTCCAGTTCGACGACGCGGTCGACGGCCTCTTTAAAGCCACCCGAATAATCCAGAGCGATCCCGATTCGCATCAACGATGCATATCACGCCGTGCGATTGTCTTCGCCGCTGACCTCAGCCTGCCGACGTGCCCGTCCAGTATTCGGCGAACCGCTGACCGTCACCCGTGAGACGGAGGATGTCATTGCCGGTGAACGAGACCGGGCCGTCCGGGCCGCGACCCGTACCGACCCAGCGGCCAGCGACGAATGCGCCGTCGGAAAACGGGCCGATTTCAACTGAAAAATCCAAGTCGTCCAGCATGTTTCGGGTCTGCTCGACGATCTGCTGAAGCTCGTCCGGGCCGTGTACGTCGCGGTCGGGCCAATGGCCTACGAAGTCCTCGGTGACGAGCTCGGCAGCGATCGATTGGCCCGCCCACAGGCCGGTGATCCAGCGGTCGTACAGCGCTTCGACGGTAGCCATTGCGCGCGACTACCCATTCGGCGTGAGCGCAATCACTTCAGCAGCGCGACGATCTTTTCTTCGGGCGTGACCGGCTCGGCATCGGGATCCACCGGGACCGTCTTGGGCAGGTGCGCGTCCGGGTCGGCGAAGGCGCGATAGGTCTTGTCGCCACCGAGCGTGGCGAGCAGGTACCCGGTCAGCAGCGCCCGAACCGATCTCTGCGTGCCGCGATGCGCGCCGGGCAGTCCGACCGCTTTCGTCAGCCGCCGGCCCTCGACCAGGCCACCGGGTTGGGCCTTGCTGACGATGCGCAGCGTGGCCGCACTCCACGCCCGGGAAAGCGCCAAGGCGTTGGAGTTCAATGTCTTTGGGTCTCCGGGCGCGGTCAGGATCAAACCCGGGACCGCTAGCGTCGCGGCCGGCTGCTCGGCCGGGGGACTGGTGACGGTCGGGAACAGCGCTGCCACGGCCGCGGGCTTGGCCGGCATGCCGGCCGCCGCGAAGACCGCGGCCGAGCCGCCGAAACCGTGGCCCACCACGCCGAGCTTGGCGGGGTGCACGCTGATCTTGCCCGGCCCGAGCCGCACTCCGGCCACGATGTCGAGGGCCGTGCCGAGATCGAAGGCCAGGTTGAGCACCGAGGGCGCCAGGCCGCGTTCGGTGTCGGGGGCGGCGGCCACGATGCCCCACGACGCCAGGTGCTCCAACAAACCCGAATAGCGGGCGGCACCGGCCAGCCACGTGTGACCGAACGCGACACCGGGCAGGTTCAATCCGGCTTCCGGGGTGTAGACCACCCCCGGCAAACCGGCAAAGGCCAGGTCACCGCGCAAAACCCGGTGTGGGCCGCGCCGGCCGAGAGCTTTGACGAGCTTGCGGGTTCGGGCCACGCGTCGACGTTAGCGCACCTCGATCAGCCCGAGCCGCCAGAGCGCCGCGTACACCTGGCGCAGCGGAACGCTCAGCAAACGAGCCGCCGCGTCCAGCACCGGGTCACCCCGACCGGTCGGTGGCCGAGGCCTCGCCACCACCTCGTCGTACGGAACAGCGGTCATGATCCGCTCCTAAAGATTGTGTGGGGAATTCCGAGACAAATTGGCGAATATCGGCATTAATGTCTACTTGAAGCGCAACTGATCGATTGGGCGGGGAAGCCGTGTTGCAGCACAACTGTTGTGCTGCAACATTGTTCGTCGTAGTGACGTTCCTTTCACTAGCCGATATTCCGAAGTTTAAGTGCGCGTCGCGGTGGAGCAATGAAAGTATAGAAAACGTCAGAAATACATTAGATGACAAACACGCATTGTTTAGGAATATGATTTCAACCGAAAAGTAGCGGCCGCCGCCGCCCGCGGAGTGCGCTTCGCCGGCAACCGCGCCCGGCGCGGCCACCCCCCTACCGCATTTACGCAGGTCAGCGCGCCGCAAGTCCGTGCTGCTGGGACCGCCAGGGCCGCTCCACTACCCTGTGCAGGATGTGCGGAATTGTCGGCTACGTCGGGCAGCGCCCTGCCTTCGATGTCGTCATGGACGCGCTGCGCCGGATGGAGTACCGCGGCTACGACTCGTCGGGAATCGCGCTGCTGGACGGCAAGGGCAAACTCACCGTGCGACGCCGCGCCGGCCGCCTGGCCAACTTGGACAAGACGACGGCCGAGATGCCGCCGGACGCGCTGACCGGAACCACCGGACTGGGCCACACCCGCTGGGCGACCCACGGCCGGCCCACCGACCGCAACGCGCACCCGCACCGCGACGCCGCCGGCAAGATCGCCGTCGTCCACAACGGCATCATCGAGAACTACGCCGCCCTGCGCCACGAACTGGAGGCCGACGGCGTCGAGTTTTCCAGCGACACCGACACCGAAGTCGCGGTGCATCTGGTGTCGCACGCCTACCGCCATGGTGAAACGGCCGGTGATTTCGTGGCCTCGGTGCTCGCGGTGCTGCGCCGACTGGAGGGCCACTTCACCCTGGTGTTCGCCAACGCCGACGAACCCGACACGATCGTCGCCGCCCGCCGGTCGACGCCGTTGGTGCTGGGCGTCGGGGACGGCGAGATGTTCGTCGGCTCAGACGTGGCCGCGTTCATCACCTACACCCGCAACGCCGTCGAACTCGGCCAGGACCAGGCCGTGGTGCTCACCGCCGACGGCTACCGGATCACCGACTTCCACGGCAACGAAGACGTGGAATACCGCGAGTTCTACATCGACTGGGACCTGTCCGCCGCCGAGAAGGGCGGCTACGAGTTCTTCATGCTCAAGGAGATCGCCGAGCAGCCCACCGCGGTGGCCGACACCCTGCTCGGCCATTTCGTCAACGGCCGGATCGTGCTCGACGAGCAGCGACTGTCCGACCAGGAACTACGCGAGATCGACAAGGTATTCGTGGTCGCCTGCGGTACCGCGTATCACTCGGGCCTGTTGGCGAAATACGCGATCGAGCACTGGACGCGGCTGCCCGTCGAAGTGGAACTCGCCAGCGAATTCCGTTACCGGGACCCGGTTTTGGACCGCAGCACGCTGGTGGTCGCCATCTCGCAGTCGGGCGAGACCGCGGACACCCTGGAAGCGGTCCGGCACGCCAAGGATCAGAAGGCGAAGGTGCTGGCGATCTGTAACACCAACGGTTCGCAGATCCCGCGCGAGTGCGACGCGGTGCTCTACACCCGCGCCGGCCCGGAGATCGGCGTCGCCTCGACCAAGACATTCCTGGCGCAGATAGCCGCCAACTATCTCGTCGGCCTCGCGCTGGCGCAGGCCCGCGGCACCAAATATCCCGACGAGGTCGAAAGCGAGTACCGCGAGCTCGAGGCGATGCCGGACCTGGTGGCGCGGGTGCTCGCGACGGTCGAACCCGTGGCCGCCCTTGCCCATCGGTTCGCCCAATCCTCGACCATCCTCTTCCTCGGTCGCCATGTCGGCTACCCGGTGGCGCTGGAAGGCGCGCTGAAGCTCAAAGAGCTGGCCTACATGCACGCCGAGGGTTTCGCGGCCGGCGAACTCAAGCACGGCCCGATCGCGTTGATCGAGGACGACCTGCCCGTCATCGTCGTCATGCCCTCGCCGAAGGGGTCGGCCACGCTGCACGCCAAGCTGCTGTCCAACATCCGCGAGATCCAGTCCCGCGGCGCGGTGACGATCGTGATCGCCGAAGAGGGCGATGACACCGTGCGGCCCTACGCCGATCACTTGTTCGAAATCCCGTCGGTGTCAACGCTTTTGCAGCCGCTGCTGTCGACCATCCCGCTTCAGGTGTTCGCGGCGTCGGTGGCGCAGGCCCGCGGTTACGACGTGGACAAGCCCCGAAACCTCGCCAAATCCGTCACCGTCGAATAGTCGTTGAACTAGATTTCCCCATGCGGGCAAGCAGTTTCTGAAACCTGGGGGGAGTCGTCGCTGATGAAATTGGGCATCGCCGGCCTGCTGCTCTTCATCGCGGCCTACATTGCGTCGACCACGTTGTACGGCAGCGCCGGTAAGGGCCCGCATGACCTGACTCGAGCGCAGCCGACCTCCGACGGCACCACGGTGACGATCGACCTGCAGGACGTCGCGCAGAGCAACACCGTGCTGATGACCAACATGTCGATCGCGCCCGGACCCGCGCTGCTGGATCCGCGCACGCACGGGCTCACCGAAGACCTCAGCGTGGTGGTCACCTCCACGGCAACGCCCACCAAGCGCACGTGGTCGAAAGACGTGCTGCCCGGCACGTTTCCGGTTCCGCTCACCCTCAGCGGTGACGTGACCAACTGGCCGTTCGACCACTACGTTTCGGGGCCGGTCACCGTCGAGCTCTTCCGCGGTCCCGAGCAAAGGCCCGAACGGGCCGCGGTGAGGTTCGTGGACCGGCTGGCCGGCTGGCAGATCGACATTCCCGCCCCCGCGGCCGACGGCCTGGCGCCCTACCAGGTGAAGCTGCAGCGGTCGGCGGGCACTGTGGCGTTCGCCATCGTCATCGTCGGGGTACTCGTCGGGCTGGCCGCCCTCGGCCTCGTCGTTGCGGTTCTGACGGCGCGCGACAAACGGCAGTTCCAGCCGCCGATGACGACGTGGTATGCGGCGATGCTCTTCGCGGTGGTTCCGCTGCGCAACGCGCTGCCCAACGCGCCGCCGTTCGGCTCCTGGATCGACGTCCGGGTCGTGCTCTGGGTGGTCGTCGTGCTGGTGCTCTCGATGATGGTGTACATCACCTGCTGGTGGCGGCACTTGCCGCCCGACTTCGTCAAACCTGCAAAGCCGGCCGAGAAACCCCCCGAGAAACCAGCCGGGGAAGCAGCGGAGTCGCCGCCGGACGAGTCAGCGACGCCGGCCGCGTCGCCGACGTGCAACAGTTGAGCCGTGGCCAATGCATCGGTGGGGACCCGACTGCGCGGCATGGCGCTCGCGGTCTGGCGCTTCATCATCGGGGCGCCCCTGACATACAGCTGGCTGCTGGTGCTGCTGATCACGACGATCGTGCAAAACCAACTTCCCGGGCGCGAATTGCACTCCGTGCTGCTGCACCGCTCCACCAACATCCACGAGCTGGGCACCAACCCGCTGGGTGTGTTGTTCTCCAGCCTGCTGTGGATCGACGGCAAGAACCTGGAGCCGTTCCTGCTGCTGTTCACCCTGTTCCTGGCGCCGGCCGAACACTGGCTGGGCCAGCTGCGCTGGCTCACCGTGGGATTGACGTCGCACATCCTTGCCACCTATATCAGCGAAGGCATCCTCTACTACGCGATCGAGGAACACGAAGCGCCGGAACGGCTGGTGCACGCGCGCGACATCGGCGTCAGCTATTTCCTTGTCGGCGTGATGGCCGTGCTGACCTATCACATTGCGCGGCCGTGGCGCTGGGGCTACCTCGGGGTGCTGTTCGTCATCTTCGGTTTTCCGCTGCTCACGATGAACCATCACGCGCTGAACTTCACCGCGATCGGCCACTTCGCGTCGATCCTGATCGGGCTGTGCTTTTTCCCGATGGCGCGAGAGCGCAAGCGCCCGCCACTGAACCCGGCGAAACTCGGAACCGCTTTCCGCCGCTTCCGGTCCGGGGAAACCTAGGCTGGCTTCGATGCGGCATTACTACTCCGTAGACGCAATCCGCGACGCCGAAGCGCCGCTGCTGGCCAGCCTGCCCGACGGGGCCCTGATGAGACGGGCCGCCTTCGGGCTGGCCACCGAGATCATCGCGGAACTGACCGCCCGAACCGGCGGGGTCGCCGGCCGCCGGGTGTGCGCGGTCGTCGGCTCGGGCGACAACGGCGGCGACGCGCTGTGGGCGGCGACCTTCCTGCGCCGTCGCGGCGCGGGCGCCGACGCGGTGCTGCTCAAGCCGGATCGCACCCACCGCAAGGGCCTGGCGGCCTTCCTGAAGGCCGGCGGGCGCGTCGTCGAAAGTATCTCGGCCACAACCGATCTCGTCATCGACGGAGTCGTGGGCATCTCCGGCTCGGGGCCGCTGCGGCCGGCGGCGGCCGAGGTGTTCGCGGCCGCGGAGGGAATCCCGGTCGTCGCCGTCGACACCCCCAGCGGGATCGACGTCGAGACCGGGGCGATCACCGGCCCCGCCGTGCGCGCGGCGCTGACGGTCACATTCGGGGGGCTCAAGCCGGTGCACGCGCTGGCCGACTGCGGGCGCGTCGTGCTGGTCGACATCGGGCTCGACCTGCCGGAGACCTCAAAAACATCAGTGCTGAGTTTCGAAGCCGCCGATGTGGCCGCGCGCTGGCCGGTGCCCGGCCCCCACGACGACAAGTACACCCAAGGCGTGACGGGGGTGATGGCCGGCTCGTCGACCTACCCGGGCGCGGCGGTGCTGTGCACCGGGGCCGCCGTCGCCGCCACCTCCGGCATGGTCCGCTATGCGGGCAGCGCGCACGCCGAGGTGCTTGCGCGGTGGCCCGAGGTGATCGCGTCGCCCACCCCGGCGGCCGCGGGGCGGGTGCAGTCCTGGGTTGTCGGGCCGGGCTTGGGCACCGACGACGTCGGGGCCGCCGCGCTGTGGTTCGCGCTGGAGACCGACCTGCCGGTGATCGTCGACGCCGACGGGCTGACCATCCTGGCCGCCCACCCCGATCTCGTCGCCAACCGCGCGGCGCCGACCGTGCTGACCCCGCACGCGGGCGAATTCGCGCGGCTCGCGGGTAGCCCGCCCGGCGACGATCGCGTGGGCGCCGCCCGCAAGCTGGCCGACACGTTCGGCGCCACCGTGCTGCTCAAGGGGAACGTCACGATCGTCGCCGACCCCGGCGGCCCGGTCTATCTGAATCCCGCCGGGCAGTCCTGGGCGGCGACGGCGGGCTCCGGCGACGTGCTCTCGGGGATGATCGGCGCGCTGCTGGCCTCCGGGCTGCCGGCCGGTGAGGCGGCCGCGGCCGCGGCGTTCGTGCATGCCCGCGCGGCGGCACTGTCGGCCGCCGACCCCGGACCCGGCGAGGCGCCGACGTCGTCGTCGCGGATGGTCACGCACATCCGGGCCGCCCTGGGCGCCCTCTAGCCGCACAACGAAAGGATTCGCCATGACCGGCAGCCACCCGTCGGTGCCCGCGCACTCGATCGCCCCCGCCTACACCGGCCGCCTGTTCACCGCGCCCGTGCCCGCGCTGCGGTTGCCCGAGGAGTCGATGGACCCGGAGGCCGCGTATCGCTTCATCCACGACGAGCTGATGCTCGACGGCAGCTCGCGGCTGAACCTGGCCACCTTCGTCACCACGTGGATGGACCCCGAGGCCGGCAAGCTGATGGCCGAGACGTTCGACAAGAACATGATCGACAAGGACGAATATCCCGCGACCGCGGCCATCGAACAGCGCTGCGTCTGCATGGTCGCCGACCTGTTCCACGCCGACGGCCTGAGCGACGACGACCCGGGCAGCGCCTGCGGGGTGTCCACCATCGGCTCCAGCGAGGCGGTGATGCTGGGCGGCCTGGCCATGAAATGGCGCTGGCGGCAGAAGGTCGGCAAGGGGTGGGAGGGCCGCACTCCCAACCTGGTGATGGGCTCCAACGTCCAAGTGGTCTGGGAGAAATTCTGCCGCTACTTCGACGTCGAACCCCGCTATCTGCCCATGGAGGAGGGGCGCTACGTCATCACTCCCGAGCAGGTCGTCGACGCCGTCGACGAGGACACCATCGGCGTGGTGGCGATCCTGGGCACCACCTACACCGGCGAACTCGAGCCCATCGCCGAGATCTGCGCGGCGCTGGACAAGTTGGCCGGCAAGCCCCTTTCAGAAGGCGGCGTGGATGTTCCGGTGCATGTCGACGCCGCCAGCGGCGGCTTTGTGGTGCCGTTCCTGCATCCCGAGCTCAAATGGGATTTCCGGCTGCCCCGAGTGGTGTCGATCAACGTCAGCGGCCACAAGTACGGGCTGACCTACCCCGGTGTCGGGTTCGTGGTCTGGCGGAGCAAGGAGTACCTGCCCGAGGACCTGGTGTTCCACGTGAATTATCTGGGCGGCGACATGCCGACCTTCACCCTGAACTTCTCCCGCCCCGGCAATCAGGTCGTTGGCCAGTACTACAACTTTCTGCGGCTGGGCCGCGAGGGCTACACCCAGGTCATGCAGACGCTGTCGTCGACCGCGCGCTGGCTGGGTGAGCAACTGCGTGTCGGAGACCACTGCGAGCTGATCTCGGACGGCTCGGCGATCCCGGTGGTCAGCTTCCGGCTTGCCCGCGGTCTGGGCTACACCGAGTTCGACGTCTCCCACGAGCTGCGCGGCTACGGGTGGCAGGTGCCCGCCTACACCATGCCGGAGAACGCGACGGACATCTCGGTGCTGCGCATCGTGGTTCGCGAGGGCCTCTCCGCCGACCTGGCCCGGGCGCTGCACGACGACGCCCGCACCGCGCTGGCCTCGCTCGACAAGCTCAAGCCGGGCGGGCACTACGAGGCGCAGCACTTCGCACACTGACGCTCGCGGGCAGCCCGCGGAGCCGGTTCTGGGACAATGGCGGCCGTGGCCGTTACGCCGATATCCCTGAGCCCTGGGGTCCTCGCCGAGGCCGTCGTGGACCTGGGCGCGATCGAGCACAACGTGCGGGTCCTGCGCGAGCACGCCGGTCCCGCGCGGCTGATGGCTGTCGTCAAGGCCGACGGTTACGGCCACGGGGCCACCCGGGTCGCCCGCGCCGCGTTGGCCGCCGGGGCGGCCGAGCTGGGTGTCGCCACCGTCGACGAGGCGCTGGCGCTGCGCGCCGACGGGATCACCGCGCCGGTGCTGGCCTGGCTGCACCCGCCAGGCCTCGACTTCGGCCCCGCGCTGCTCGCCGACATCGAGATCGCCGTGTCCTCGGTCCGCCAGCTCGACGAGCTGCTGGACGCGGTGCGCCGCACCGGCCGCACCGCGACCGTGACCGTCAAGGTCGACACCGGACTGAACCGTAATGGCGTCGCCCCCGCCTCATACCCGTCGATGCTGACCGCGCTGCGCCAGGCCGTCGCCGAGGACGCCATCCGGCTGCGCGGGCTGATGTCGCACATGGTCTACGCCGACCAGCCCGACAATTCGATCAACGACGTTCAGGCGCAACGGCTCAGCGACATGCTGGCGCAGGCGCACCAGGCGGGGGTGACCTTCGAGCTTGCGCACCTGGCGAATTCGGCGGCAACCATGGCCCGTCCCGACCTGGCCTTCGATATGGTGCGCCCGGGCATCGCCGTGTACGGCCTGAGTCCCGTGCCGCAGCTCGGCGACCTGGGATTGATACCCGCGATGACGGTGAAATGCGCTGTCGCGCTGGTGAAATCGATCAACGCCGGCGACGGCGTGTCCTACGGACACACCTGGATCGCCGAGCAAGACACCACCGTGGCACTGATGCCGATCGGCTACGCGGACGGTGTTTTCCGATCGCTGGGCGGCCGGCTTGACGTGTTGATCAACGGGCGGCGACGCCCCGGCGTCGGGCGGATCTGCATGGACCAATTCCTCGTCGACCTAGGTCCCGGCCCGATCGACGTCGCCGAGGGCGACGAGGCCATCCTGTTCGGGCCCGGCACCAGCGGCGAATCCACCGCCCAGGACTGGGCCGACCTGCTCGGCACCATCCACTACGAAGTGGTCACCAGCCCACGCGGGCGCATCGCCAGGACCTATCGCGAGGCCGGAACCGTTGAGCGATAAGAGAACCCGCAGGCGCCGCCGGGAAAGGGCTTGGCTTGCGGGGGGAACCGGGCTGACTGCGGTCGCCACCATCGTCGGGGCCTCCGCCCGCCGCTCGATGATCCAACGGGCCACGGATATCGAAGACCCTTACGCCGACGAGGATTTCGAGAGAGTAGACAGCGACCGCAGCTACGTGGTGATGACGGCCGACGGCGTGCCGCTGGCCGTCCGCGAAGTCGGCCCGGTCGACGCGCCCGTGACCATGGTCTTCGCCCATGGCTTCTGTCTGCGCATGGGCGCCTTCTACTTCCAGCGCACCCGGCTCGCCGAGAAATGGGGGCCGCGGGTGCGGATGGTCTTCTACGACCAGCGCGGGCACGGGCTCTCCGGCGAAGCCGAGCCCGAGACGTACACGCTGACCCAGCTGGGCCAGGACCTGGAAGCCGTGCTGACCGAGGCCGCGCCGCAGGGGGTCGTCGTGCTGGTCGGCCATTCGATGGGCGGCATGACGGTGTTGTCGCACGCCCGGCAGTACCCCGAACAGTACGGGCGCATGATCGTCGGCGCGGCGTTGATTTCCTCTGCCGCCGAAGGCGTTACCCGTTCGCCGTTGGGGGAGGTCCTGAAAAACCCTGCGGTGGAAGCGCTTCGGTTCACCGCCCGCTCCGCCCCGAAGCTGACGCACCGCGGCCGCAACGTGTCGCGGTCGCTGATCGCGCCGGTGCTGCGGGCCGCGTCCTACAGCGACCTGCACGTCAGCCGAAGCCTGGACGCCTTCTCCCAGCGCATGATGAACGGCACGCCGATCGCCACCCTGGTGGGATTCTTGCGGGCACTGGAAGTGCACGACGAAACCGCCGGGCTGTGGACGTTGCTGCGCATTCCGACGCTGATCGCCTGCGGTGACCACGACCTGATCACCCCCGACGAGTACTCCAGGAAGATGGCGGCCTCCCTGCCGCAGTCCGAGCTGGTCATCGTGACCGGGGCGAGTCACCTGGCCCTGCTGGACAAACACGAAGCCATCAACGACGGTCTGGTCCGGCTGGTCAACCGCGCCACACCGAGCAAGGTGGTCCTGCGCTACCGACGTTTGCGGGAACGGTTCCGGCGTCATGCCTGAGCAGGGCACCGCGACGTGTGAGCGTGTCGAGGACACCGTGGCGCTGGGTTCCCGGCTGGGCCAGCAGCTGCGTGCCGGTGACGTGGTGGTGCTCTCCGGTCCGCTCGGCGCAGGAAAGACGGTGCTGGCCAAGGGTATTGCCGCGGCGATGGATGTCGACGGCCCGGTCACCTCACCGACGTACGTGCTGGCGCGGGTGCATCCGGCGCGACGGCCCGGCGCGCCGGCGATGATTCACGTCGACGTCTACCGGCTGCTGGACCACCGGGGGACCGACCTGCTCGGCGAGCTCGACTCGCTGGACCTCGACACCGAGCTCGACGACGCTGTCGTCGTCGTGGAGTGGGGCGAGGGCCTGGCCGAACGCCTCTCCGAGCGACACCTGGACGTCCGCCTCGAGCGGGTCAGCCACTCCGACGCGCGGATCGCGACCTGGGAGTGGAACCGCCCGTGAATGTTGTTCTCGCCCTGGATACTTCGACGCCTGCGGTCACGGCCGGCGTCGTGCGTCTGTCCGATCACGCCGTCCTGGCCGAGCGGGTCACCGTCGACGCCCGCGCGCACGCCGAACGGCTCACCCCCAACGCGCTGGCCGCCCTGGACGAGGCCGGGCTGACGATGGCCGATCTCGACGCCGTCGTGGTGGGCTGCGGTCCCGGCCCGTTCACCGGCCTGCGGGCCGGGATGGCGACCGCCGCCGCATATGGGCACGCGCTGGGCATCCCGGTACA
>NZ_MBEM01000235.1:0-19129 GCF_001954045.1 Mycobacterium sp. SP-6446
GCGCGGGCCGAAAGACCCTGCATCCCATGGCCGTTACTTCGCCGGTATCGGAGCGATCGACCGTTGCGGCGTTGTTGTTGCTGACCTTCGCCACCGGCTTGGCCGACTCGATCAGCATCCTGGCGCTCGGTCACGTGTTCGTCGCGAATATGACCGGAAACGTGATCTTCCTTGGCTTCTGGCTCGCGCCGAAAACCAGCATCGACCTGACCGCGGTCGTGGTGGCGCTGCCCACCTTCGTCTGCACCACCATCCTCAGCGGCCGGTTGGCACGGCACTTCGGCGAGCGCACCCGGCCGTGGATCACCACGGTGTTGGCGGCGGAGATCGTGTTGTTGATCGCGCTGTCGATCCTGGGCGGGACGGGAGTGCTGCGCTATCACGACAACACCAAGCTGATCCTGATCGGCGCGCTCGCGGTGACGTTCGGTCTGCAGCACTCGAGTGCCCGCCAGTTCGGGATCCAAGAACTCTCCACCACGGTGTTGACCTCGACGATCGTCAGCCTCGGCCTAGACAGCCGTCTCGCCGGCGGCACCGGTGCCCGCGAAAAGCTGCGGTTCAGCGTCGTTTTCACGATGTGTGCCGGCGCTTTTGCCGGCGCGACGATGTCGCGGTTCGTCGTCGCTCCGGTGTTCGGGGTCACCGCAGCGGTGGTGGCGGCAAGCCTGCTGATCTTCCGATTCGGGCCGAATGCCACCAAAAGTGCTGCGGCCGAAGCTAATTGAATGCCAGCCAGCTCGGCAGGCCGCGCTCGTGCGAGTCGCACAGCACCTGCCGGGTGTCGCACGAGCCCCGCGGTGACCCGGCGCCCGCCCACATGCCGCCGGTTTCGCGGCGCAGCACAATGGCCGAGGACCCACCGCCGTCGAGCAGGACGGCCGTGTCGCTGCCGAGGCCGCGGAACAGGTCCTGGATGTTGTCCGGTGTGTAGCTGCCGCCTTCGAAGATGTACATCTCGTCCTTTTGCTTCGCGTAGGCAAGGGCCGTACGCGCCGCGCTCGGACCTCCGTCGTGGAGCTGCCCGGTGTTGCCCGGCGCCAGCAGCCCGATGCCGGACACCGCGACGAACCTCGCGTTCTTGTTGAGCAGGTCCTGGATCACCGGGGTGGCGGAGTCGTAGTCGTTCTTGCCCTTCGGCCACACCACGTACGGCGCCGCACCCGACGGCAGGATCATCGTCGTCAGCGCGCTCCAGCTCTCGCCGCCGCCCGAAAGGCCTTGCTTGCCGGGATAGGCGACGGTGCCGGTGACCGCCTGGTTGGCGCGGCCCTGGCCGTTCGTGTTGTCCACGAACGCACCCAGCGGTGAACTGCAGCCGGTCTGCCGCCAGGAGCCGCCCTTCTGCGGGCGCACGTCGAAGAAGTTGGCGTTGATTGCGATCGTCGGTTGTCCCATCCGCTGCCACGCCTGCAGCGGCGGGTAGATCTCCGAGGCCTGCCAGAGTCCCTCGGAGGTTCGGGCCGCGGGATTGCTTTCGCAGCGCGCCTGGTCACCTTGGTGGCTGTCCACCAACAGATGCGGGGCAAGCCGCCCGGCCGCGTTCTTGATGATCATCAGGTGGCCGCCGTTGTTCATCTCGTACCAGCCACCGCCGGCGTTGAGCATCGGCGTGGGATGACCGGGGCCGAAGTTGTACACCAGGTATGAGCCCTGGGTGGTGCTGATGGCGCTGGCCAGCATCTCCCGGCCGTCCGCGGCGCGCGCGACGGGCTGGCCCGTGGTGCTCGCCAGCGTCACGCACGCGAGCACGGCGGTGCAGCAGGCGGCCAGTCGGCGCCAACCTGGGGGGCGGGTCAGCACGGTAGCCCTTTCGGCCCGGGTGAGAATGCAACATGCACAGCATCTGCCACACAGGCCTCACTGTCAACTTAAATAACAATCGTGTGACGCTTGGAGCGCGCTGGAATTACGTTTGCTCGCTTGGGCTTTCGTGCGCGGGCTGCTGTTCGTCGTCGGGCGCGGCCTCCGGCTGCTCCCCGCCGGCCGCGGTCTCGGGCTCGTGCGCGGGCTGGGTTGAGCGCGCGCCTTCCTTGCTTGTGCGCGCCAGATGCTGGGCTTGATGTTCCGCGGCTATCGCGAGCTCGACGGCCCCGGGAATCCGGTGAAAGCCCTTGCGGTCGTACAGGTGCGTGATGATGCCGCCGACCAACAACCCGATGGCCAGACCGACGGAGGTCATCAGCAACGCCTGCGACAGACCGGCATCCCCGTGGCCACCCAGGTACACCAGCGACCGCACGCCGAGGAACACCTGGTGCATCGGCTCGAATTCGGCAAGCCAACGGAAGAACGGGGGCACCGCCTCAAGCGGGACGGTGGCGCCTGCCGACGGTAAGCCCAGTATCACGAAGATCAACATCGAAAACAGCAGGCCCATCGAGCCCAGCACGGCAATCAGAGAACTCGACGTGACGCCCACCGCGACGATCGCGAACACCCCGTACAGCCACAGCTGCCAGCCGAGCGGGATCGGCATCCCGAGGCCGTGCGCGATCGCGAGGTAGACAGCCGACGTGAGCAGGGCCAGGATCGCCATGATTCCCCACTTGACCAACAGCGTGCGGAATCGAGAGATGTTGGCCTGCTCGGCAAATCGGTACACCGGGCCCCATTCGGCCGGTACGTAGCCCAGCAGCGAGTCCACCAGTGTGCTGACGACGATGCTGCCGGTGAATCCCGCGAGCAGCAGCAACAGCGCGTAGTAGAAGGCCGACAGTCCGTTGCCGGTTCCGTTCGGAAGTGGGTTGTACACGCCGGACTTGATGTCGATCGGACTGGCGAGCCCCACCACCGCCGCGCCCGCCATCGGCGCCCCGCCGGTTTGGGCAGCCACGTCGGCGGAAAGTCGTTGGCCCACCTTGCTATTGACCACGGCCATCGCCTGGGCGAGGGTCTGGCCGGCGATGCTGGAGCCCAGCGTGCCCGCCCGCGGGTTGGTCGATATCGAGATCACCGGCCGCTCGGACCGGCCGGTCGTGACCGCGCTCGCCCCGTAGTCCCGCAGCCTCGACGAAAAGGTCGGCGGTATCACCGCCTCGCCGTACACCTGGGCCCGGTCCAGCATGCGCCGGGCCTCGTCGTGAGTGACGACGCGGATGTCGAACTTGTCCTTGTCCAAGCCGGCGACCAGACCGTCGACGATCTGCTTGCCCGCCGGCCCGGCGTCCTCGTTCACCACGGCGATGGGGAAATGCTTCAGGTTGGTCGTCGGATTGAGTATCCCGCCCAAATACAGGGCACACAGCGCCGACATGAGGGCCAGCGTGACGACGATCGGCAGCGCCCAGAACCGCACGGTCCGTAGCGCTTTTATGTTTCGCTTGGGATTCGGCGCCGCGTGTCGCGGCTGCGATTGAGACATGCGGGCTCCTGTCTGTCGTGCCCACTCTATGTCGTCTCAACCTCCCAGACCGGCATGCATCTCCCAAATGAGCAGTTCCGTCGGCTCGCCCGCGGTCAGCCGCTGACCGTCGGCGTCGGTGAACCGGATCGCGTCGCCCGCTTCGAGTCCTCCGATACCTTCCACGCTCGCCTGCCCGCGCGGCACGAAGAGATGCAGGTAGGGGGCTCGCGGAACGTTCACAGAGTCGCCGGGTTGCAGGCGCGCGCAATGCAGCGCGGCGTTGCGGTTGTGCAGCGTGATGGCCGCCTCATGACCGGGTATGCCTGAGGCGATGGTCACAAGCCCGCCGACCAGCAGTTCGGGGTCCACCTCGTGCTGTTGGTAGCTGGGGGAGATGCCGGTCTCGTCGGGGATCACCCACATCTGCACGAAATGCACGGGATCCGTTGATGACTCGTTCTTTTCCGAATGCAAGATTCCGCTACCGGCCGACATGCGTTGGGCCAGGCCGGGATAGATCACTCCGCGGTTTCCGGCCGAATCCTGGTGTGTCAGTTCACCTTGCAGCACCCACGTCACGATCTCCATGTCGCGGTGCGGGTGGGTGTCGAATCCGCTTCCGGGCTCCACGATGTCGTCGTTGTTCACCAAGAGCAGCCCGTGGTGGGTGTTAGCGGGGTCGTAATGGTCACCGAACGAGAACGAATGCCTCGACCTCAGCCACGACGTCGTGGTGACGGCCCGATCGGCCGCACGCCGAATCTCGGAATTGGCGGGCATGTCCTCAGCCTAGTGGGGAGAGCAGCCCTTGCGCGTGCCGCAGCGCGTCGTCCAGCTCGGGCAGCGACAGCCCGGCCGGGCGGCCCAGATGAATCTCGATTTGGTACCCCGGCTGGCCATCCGGGCCGAAAATCGGCAGCACAACGAATTCCGTTGCGGCCAACTCAGTTTCGAGGACAGCGGTGACCGACTGCAGCGTCACCATCGTCATCAGCGTGGTCAACCGCCGGGCCACCTGTGCCGTCGGCTCCAGCGACGCCAGCGCCGCGGCCAGCCGGTCGTGCAGCGATCGGTGGGTGTCGTCGAACCGCCACGCGCCGTAGCCGCGGGCCCGGATATCGGTCAGCACCCGCTGATGGTCGGCGATCTCCGCGCGCGTCAGCCGTGGCGTCACCCGGTGCAGCCAGGCCCGGACGGAATCGTCGTCGCGCCAGGCCATCGCGACCAGTCCGAACGGGGGGTCGATGGGGAAGCGCTGGCCGACGGCATGCTCGCCGTCGGTGGCGTGCCCGACGGCGTCGACGGTGGTCAGGTGCTTCTCGCCGATCTTCGACATCGAGCAGCCGGCGCGGAGGGTGTCGTGCAGGAACGACAGCGCCTCGCGCCCGCGGTCCAGCAGCGGGAACTGCGACCTTAGCCCGTGGACTAGCGCGAACAATCCGCTGCCCAAAAAGAAGCGACGGCCCTCGCGCCGCGTCACCCACGCTCCCCGCTCCAGCTCCGCCAACACGAGCGCGCACGTCGAGGTGCTGATCCCGCAGCTCTTCGCCACCTCGGCCGAGGTCCGCCCCGCGGGTGAATCCGCAAGCGTGGCAAGCACGTCCATCACCCGACTGGTTGGCGGCGATTTGACGGTTGACGCAGCCAGGGCAGCCTCCTTAGATTTGTCCTAAATTTAGATGCAGTGATCCTAATATTAGGAGACGGTGTGTTCAAGGTAGGCGTCTGGGGTCCGGGCTCGATGGGCGTGATCGCCCTGCGCGGCGTCATCGATCACCCTGCGCTCGAACTGGTCGACGTCGTCGTCCACAGCGCCGCCAAGGCGGGCCGCGACGCGGGCGAACTCTGCGGCGTCGCACCGGTCGGGGTGGTGGCCACCCAGGACCCGGCGCCGATGCTGGCCGGGAACGCCGACGTGGTGGTCTACGCGGCCGGCGCCAACCTGCGGCCGCTGGAGGCCGTCGAGGACATGGTGTCGATCCTGCGAGCCGGCAAGAACGTGGTGTCGTGTTCGGTGGTGCCGCTGGTGTTCCCCGACGCTGTCGACGGCGCCTTCACGGAACCGCTGCGGCGGGCCGCGCTGGAGGGCGGCGTGTCGTTCTTCACCACGGGAATCGACTCGGGGTTCGCCAATGATGTTCTGCCGCTGGTCCTTACGGGCGTATCCCGGGTGATCGAGTCGGTACGGGTGACGGAGATGTTCAACTACGCCACCTACCCCGACAAGGCCGCGGTGTATGAGATCCTCGGCTTCGGCAAGCCGCCCGAATTCGCCGCGTTCGCGGCCACGCCCGGGGTGTTCACCTTCGGCTGGGGCCCGGTGCTGCACCAGCTCGCGGCGGGGCTGGGAGCCAAGATCGACAACATCGAGGAGAGCAACGAACGCCTGCCTGCCGCCGAGGCCTTCGACACGCCCACCGGGCACATCGCGGCCGGCACCATCGCGGCGATGCGCTCGACGCTGACCGGTTACGTGGGTGACAAGCCGACGTTTGTCATCGACCACGTCACCCGGATGCGCGACGACATCGCACCGGGCTGGCCGCAACCCAAGATCTCCATCGAGCCCAAGGACCTCGGCTACGGATTGGCTTCCGGGCGTGGGCTTTACCGCGTCGAGATCGAGGGCTCGCCGAGCATGCGGTGCGAATTCGAGATGGCCGAGGACCACGACCACGACTTGGGCGCGCGCATCGCGGGCGCGTCGCGCATGGTCAACGCGATCCCCGCGGTGTGCGCCGCCGCACCCGGGCTGCTGTCGGCGCTGGACCTGCCGCTGATCACCGGGGCCGGGCTGATGCGCCCGGTGCCTGGGCCGCCACCGGACAGCCGCCTATTCTGAGCGGTCCCGCGGATACGTCGCGTCGGCGAGCTCGAGAATCTCGGCGCGATCCGCCGCCAGGATGAACCCGGATTGGATCGCCGAATCCAGTGCGGCGGTGAACCGTTCGAGGTATTCCCCGGGCCCGCCCGGGTAGAGCCGGCGCACGGTGGCGTCGTCGAAGCGTTCGCCCGAGCCGAAGATCGCCGTCATGATGCTTGACGGGTCGAGCTCCGAAACGCCTGAGACGCCCATGCCGGAGGTTCGCGCGATCGGCACGTCCACCCAGGGCGTCCTGATGCCATCGCGGGCGAGGCCGTTGGCGTCCAGAATCGGCTGGGGCTGGTCGGTTTCGCGCACGGCGATGGGTGTGGCGGTGGGTGCCGGCTCGCCGGTGCGGACCCATGTGTTCAGGGCCGCGAGCGCGGCCTGCACCACGTAGTGGTGTTGCGGCGCAAAGTTGATGCAGTGCCCGAGTCGCTGACCCATCAGCATGTTGGTCGGCGCGTAGGCCGCCACGATGTCGTCGAGCGCCGCCGAGCCGCTGTCGATTGGCGCCACCTGGATCGTGTAGTTGTCGGCATGAGCGGCCCCGGGGATCTCCCAGACCCGCAGCCATTCGCTGTCGGGTTGCCGGGCGAAGTAGTAGCCGTACCGCACCGGGCCCAAGAGGTCGGTTTCGGTGATGATCGTGACGAGCGGGACGCGCAGGTCCGGACGGAACCGAACGGCCTCCGGTACACCGGTCTGCGATTCGTCGAAGATGGAAATGCCGTCAAGCGGTGCGGCAGAACCGAATCGGGAATGCACCAGGAACCCGTCGTAGGCTCGGGCGAGCGGATCGACGGCGTTGACGTAGGTCGTGAGGAACATCGCGGATTGGGACTCGCCCACCGCGACTACGTGTTGCACCCCGGGCAGGATGTCCCTGGCGAATTTACCGGTTTGGGAAAAGATGTCGTAGGCGAACGCGTCCCCCGGGTGGCTCAGGGCTGCATACCGCGTCGGGTCCTGGGTCTTCAGCGACATGTCGAAGCCGAGCAGGCTCTCGCCGCCGTCCACGCCCACCCGCTGGGCCGACACCGCAACGTAGGCGTAGCCCGAGCGAAGTATCTCGCGATGCGCCATCATCCACACGGCCGGAGCGTCGATGCCGCCGCTCACGTTGAGCCATTCGACGAGCACCGTCCCGTTGAACCGCGCCGGGTCCGTCGGCGTCAAGAGAACCGCGCGAGTGGTGTAATCGGCAGTGCCGGAAGGGTTTACGCTCCATCGGCCGTCGGGGCTCAGCGCTGCTTCGGGGACGTAGGACGACGCCGTTCCGGAGATGAAGAATTCCTCGGCCGCATAGCCCACGCTGCCAATGTCGAAGGCGCCCAGCAGCAGCAGCGGCTGACCTGGTATCGGTATCGCCTTCGGGGAATCCGTCATGTGCCACACCTTCCCGACCTCGGCGCCGAACGTGACGCTGCAGTCACGCTGGGCTTCGAATGTGACTGTAGCGTCACGCTCGAGGCGCGCAGCCTCATAGCGAGGCGGGCAACCCGAACTTCGCGAACAACGCCTCGTCGAGGAAGGCGACCACGTGCGCGACCCGGTCGTCGCGCACATCGAGCACGTGCAGCTGAAAGGGCAGGTGCACATCGCCGTCGCGCATGTACATCGCCGCGGCGGGCTGACCGTTGGCGGTCAAGCCGATCATGCGCATGTCGCCGGCGGATTCCGCGGGGCACTGCTGGTGAATGAGGGTGATGATGTCGCGCGCGCCTTGGTACCAGCCCGTGAATGGTGGCATCTCCCAGACCGCCTCGGCGGTGAACAGCTCCACCAACCGATCGATGTCGTAGGCCTCGAAGGCCGCGATGTAGCGGGCCAGCAGGTCCTGCGCCTCCGGCGATTCCGGCGCGTCCAACCGGTCACCGGAGCTGGGACCGACGGCCTCCATCTGCGAGCGGGCCCGCTGCAGCAGGCTGTTGACGGCGATCGTGGTGGTACCGATCGCGTCCGCTACCTCGGCGGACTTCCACTGCAGCACGTCGCGCAGCAGCAGCACCGCCCGCTGCCGGGGTGAGAGGTGCTGCAGCGCAGCGACGAACGCCAACCGAACCGATTCCCGGGACTCGACGATGACCGAAGGGTCGGCGGGTTCGTCCGTCGGGTCCGGTAGCGGCTCCAGCCAGGGCACCTCACGGCGCTCCACCAGCTCCGCCCCCGGGTCCGAGCTGGGGCTCCCGAGCCCGGTCGGCAACGGCCGGCGCTGCCGGCCCTCCAGCGCGGTCAGGCAGGTGTTGGTGGCGATGCGATGCAGCCAGGTTCGTATCGACGACTTGCCCTCGAAGCGGTCGTAGGCCTTCCAGGCCCGCAGGAACGTCTCCTGCACCAAGTCCTCCGCGTCGTGCACGGACCCGGTCATCCGATAGCAGTGTGCGAGCAGTTCACGCCGGTACGGCTCGGCATGGGCCGAGAAATCCCCGCCGGGCTCGCTCTGAGGGTTTTCCGCGAGCACAGTCACGACTTCGAGCGTACGCAGAGCCTCCGACGCATCCTGGCGAGGTGGCCATTACGCTTCCACATGATGAGTACGACCCGCAGCGAACGAAGTTTCGACGGCCTGGGCGGCGTGCGCATCGTCTACGACGTCTGGATGCCGGACACCGCGCCGCGAGCCGTGGTCGTGCTCTCGCACGGTCTCGGCGAGTACGCCCGCCGCTACGACCACGTCGCGCAGTGCTTCGGCCGCGCCGGGCTGGTCACGTATGCGCTGGATCATCGGGGCCATGGCCGCTCCGGCGGCAAGCGGGTGCTGGTGCGTGACATCTCCGAGTACACGGCCGACTTCGACACCCTGGTCGGCATTGCCACCCGCGAACACCACGGCCTCAAGTGCGTCGTGTTAGGGCACAGCATGGGCGGCGGGATCGTCTTTGCCTACGGCGTCGAACGCCCGGACAACTACGACCTAATGGTTTTGTCGGGTCCGGCGGTGGCCGCCCAGGAGCAGGTGAACCCGCTGATGGCGATCGCCGCCAAAGTCCTGGGCGTCGTCGCGCCCGGCCTTCCGGTGCAGGATCTCGACGTCAACGCGATCTCCCGGGACCCTGCTGTGGTGGCGGCCTACAACGCCGACCCGCTGGTGTACCACGGCAAGGTCCCCACCGGAATCGGGCGTGCGCTGCTGCAGGTCGGCGAGACCATGCCGCGGCGGGCGCCCGCGCTGACCGCACCGCTGCTGGTGGTGCACGGCTCCGACGACCGGCTGATTCCCGTCGCGGGCAGCCGCCGCCTGATCGAATGCGTGGGCTCCACCGACGTCACGCTGAAGGTCTATCCCGGCCTGTACCACGAGGTCTTCAACGAGCCCGAGCGTGACCAGGTCCTCGAGGACGTGGTCTCCTGGATCACCGAACGGCTGTAAGCGACGTGTCGGATCGGTCCGTTAGTTTGACGCTATGACTGACGACAAGATGCTGGCGCGGATCGCCGCCCTGCTGCGTCAGGCCGAGGGTACCGACAACCCGCACGAGGCCGATGCATTCATGAGCGCAGCGCAACGCCTGGCGACGGCGACGTCCATCGATTTGGCGGTGGCGCGGTCCCATTCGTCCAACCGAACTGCCGCACAGACCCCGACGCAGCGGACCATCACCATCGGGACCGCCGGCAGCCGGGGACTGCGGACGTATGTGCAGCTATTCGTGGTGATCGCGGCGGCCAACGACGTGCGCTGCGATGTGGCGTCCAATTCGACGTTCGTCTACGCATACGGGTTCGCCGAGGACATCGACGCGACCCACGCCCTGTATGCCAGCCTGGTCGTCCAGATGGTGCGGGCATCGGACGCCTACCTCGCGTCGGGCGCGCACCGGCCGACACCGACGATCACCGCCCGGCTCAACTTCCAGTTGGCCTTCGGCGCCCGGGTGGGGCAGCGGCTGTCCGAGGCCCGCGACGAGACTCAGCGCGAAGCCACCAAGGACCGTCGCCGGCCACCGGGCACCGCTATCGCCTTGCGCGACAAGGAACTTGAGCTGCACGACTACTATCGCAGTGCGTCGAAGGCGCGCGGCACCTGGCAAGCCACCCGGGCTTCGGCCGGGTATTCGTCCAAGGCGCGGCGCGCCGGTGATCGGGCCGGGCGGCGAGCACGGCTCGGCAACAGCCCCGAACTGCCCGGGGCGCGCTCCGCCCTGCGCCGGTGACTGAGGATTCGCCACGCGATTCCCAGCGCTCGAAGGTTTACGCGGCTGAGGAGTTCGTCCGCACGTTGTTCGACCGCGTCGCCGAGCACGGATCGTCGGTTGTCGAGTTCTTCGGCACGCAGTTGACGCTGCCGCCCGAAGCGCGTTTCGGGTCGGTCACGTCCGTGCAGCGCTATGTTGACGAGGTGCTTGCATTACCGTCGGTGCGCCAACGCTGGCCCGGGGTGTCGCCGCTGCGGGTACGGACGCGGCGGGCGGCCACCGCGGCACACTACGAAAATTACGACGGCGCAGGCGTTATCGCGGTCCCCGACCGTGACACCGCCGACTGGGCGCTGCGCGAGCTGGTCGTGCTGCACGAAGTGGCGCACCACCTGTGCCAGGCGCAGCCGCCGCATGGCCCGGAGTACGTCGCGACGATCTGCACGCTGACCGAACTGGTGATGGGGCCCGAACTCGGGCACGTGCTGCGCGTCGTGTACGCCAAAGAGGGTGCGCGGTGAGCTCGTTCGGCGACGACGCGGACGCCCGGGCGCGCGAGGTCGAAGAGCAGCTGACCGACGACGAGCGGTTCGCGCTGATCGTCGGTGTGATGGGGGCGGGCGAACTGTGGCCCCTGCGCGACGAGCGCATCCCGCCCGACGTGCCGATGAGCGCCGGGTATGTGCCCGGCATCGACCGGCTCGGTGTCCCGGCGCTGCGGATGAGCGACGCCGGCCTCGGCGTGACCAACCCCGGATATCGCCCGGGGGACACCGCCACCGCGCTGCCGTCCGGGCAGGCGCTGGCCGCAAGCTTCGACCCGTCGCTCGCCCGCACGGCGGGCGACATGATCGGTCGGGAGGCGCGCAGCCGCGGATTCAACGTGCAATTGGCGGGCGCGATCAACCTGGCGCGCGATCCGCGCAATGGCCGTAACTTCGAATACCTTTCCGAGGACCCGCTTTTGAGCGCCGCGATGGCGGCGGAGTCCATCAACGGGATTCAGCAACAGGGCGTCATCTCGACGACCAAGCACTACTCGCTGAACTGCAACGAGACCAATCGACACTGGCTGAACGCGGTCATCGATCCCGACGCGCATCGCGAATCGGACCTGCTGGCCTTCGAGATCGCCATCGAGCGTTCGCAACCCGGTGCCGTGATGACGGCCTACAACAAGGTCAACGGCGACTATGCAGCCGCGAACCACACGTTGATCAACGACGTGCTGAAGGGCGCGTGGGGCTATCGCGGTTGGGTCATGTCCGACTGGGGCGCGACGCCGAGCTGGGAATGCGCGCTGGCCGGCCTCGACCAGGAGTGCGGCGCGCAGATCGATGCGCTGCTGTGGCAGTCGGAGTCGTTCGGCGGCGACCTGCGCGCCGCCTACGCCGACGGACGGCTACCCAAGGAGCGCCTGTCGGACATGGTCCGGCGGATCCTGCGCTCGATGTTCGCCGTCGGAATCGACCGCCGCGAGTCCGGCCCGGAACCGGATATGGCCGCGCACAACGAGATTGCGTTGCAGATCGCGCGGCAGGGCATCGTGCTGCTGACCAACCGCGGGGTGCTGCCGGTGGACCCCGAGTCGGCCGCGCGGGTCGTCGTCATCGGAGGCTACGCGCACGTCGGCGTGCCCGCCGGCTACGGGTCGAGCGCCGTCGTCCCGCCGGGCGGCTATGCGAAGGTGATCCCGATCGGCGGCCACGGGCTGGAGGCCGGCCTGCGCAACCTGTACCTGCTGCCGTCGAGCCCGCTGGACGAACTGAGGAAGCAATTCCCCAACGCGCAGTTCGAGTTTGATCCCGGGATCAGCCCGGCGGAAGCGGTGCTGGCCGCGCGGCGGGCCGACATCGCGATCGTCTTCGCGATCCGCGCCGAGGGGGAGGGCTTCGACGTCGCCGATCTGTCGCTGCCCTGGGGGCAGGACGCGGTGATCGCCGCCGTGGCGGCCGCCAACCCGAACACCGTCGTGGTGCTGGAGACCGGCAACCCGGTGACCATGCCCTGGCGCGACGCGGTGAATGCCATTGTGCAGGCCTGGTATCCGGGCCAGGCCGGTGGGCAGGCGATCGCGGAAATTGTTGCCGGGCGGGTGAATCCGTCGGGCCGATTGCCCATCACCTTCCCGGTCGATCTCGGCCAGACGCCGCGACCCGAACTGCGCGATCTCGGCGCGCCGCCGGGCACACCGACCACCATCGACTACGTCGAAGGGGCGGACGTCGGCTACCGCTGGTTCGCGAGAACTCAACGGACGCCGATGTTCGCGTTCGGTCATGGCTTGTCCTACACCAGGTTTGAGTACCACGACCTGGTGGTGACCGGCGGCGAGACGGTCAGCGCGACCTTCAGCGTGGTCAATGCGGGGGATCGCGCCGGCGCCGATGTTCCCCAGCTGTATCTGACCGCGGCGGCGGGCGCGCCGTGTCTGCGATTGCTGGGATTCCAGCGGATCGAGTTGGCGCCCGCCGCGACCTGCCAGGCGCGGATCGAGGCCGATCCACGCCTGCTGGCGCGGTACGACGGCTCCGCCGATGGAGGGGCCGGAGCCTGGCGCATCGAGGCGGGTGCCTACTCCGTGGCGGTGGGTGCTTCGGCGGTCGCGCCACGGCTGACCGCCGAGGTCGAGCTGGCCCGCCGTACGTTCGGACGCTGACGGCTGCAAGCGTCGACGTCCGAACGCACGACCGGGGGCCCGGCGTTACTCTACGGGGGTCAGCTCGTCCCCGCAGGTGCACCGGTATGCCTCACCCGCGCCGGAGCAGTGGCATGGGACCTCGATGCGAACGCGACATCCGCAGCCTTCATGCCCACAGCTCAACAAGGTTCCTGCTTCGTAGTTCGCCATGTGAATCACCCTTATCTGTCGTTGACTCGCGTGGTGTGGATCAACCACGACTCCACCATATACCCCCTACCCGTATGCCGTAAAGAGGCTGCGGCATTAAATGCTGCGGGCTAGCGTGGTCGACATGACCGAGAAACCCACCCCGCAGGCCGTCGATGCGTTTCTGGACAGCACCGTGGTCGGTGAAGACCCGGCCCTGGCCGCGGCTTTGGAGTCCAGCGACGCGGCAGGGCTGCCTTCGATCGCCGTATCGGTGCAGCAGGGCAAATTCCTGTGCCTGCTGGCCGGTGCCATCGGGGCGCGCCGCATCCTCGAGATCGGCACACTGGGCGGCTTCAGCACCATCTGGCTGGCGCGCGGCGCGGGTCCCGAAGGCCGGGTGGTGACGCTGGAGTACGAACCCAAGCACGCCGAGGTCGCGAAGGCCAACCTGCAGCGGGCCGGGGTCGCCGACCGCGTGGAGGTGATAGTGGGCGCCGCGCTGGACACGTTGCCGATGCTGACCGGTGGCCCCTTCGACCTCGTGTTCATTGACGCCGACAAGGAGAACAACGTCGCGTATGTGGAGTGGGCGGTCCGGCTGGCTCGCCCCGGTTCAGTTATCGTGCTGGACAACGTCATTCGCGAGGGGCAGATCCTGGATCCGAAATCCGGTGACGCCAGAGTCTCGGCGACCCGGCAGGCGCTGCAGCTGATGGGCCAGCACCCGCGGCTGGACACGGCGGTGATCCAGACGGTCGGGGCCAAGCAGTGGGACGGTTTCGCGTTCGCTTCGGTGCGCTAGGTCAGCGCGGACACAAATCCTTGACCGCCTGGTCGGCAGAAGTGATTTCGCCGATCCGCAGGGCCGTTTCACCCGCATACAGTGCCGCGTGGTCCACCCACGAATCGGGCATCCCCGCCAACGGTGCCAGTGGGGTGAAGAACGGGCGTGCCGGCGACTGCAGACGCATCAACGGGCCCGCGTCGAAATAACCCAGGGCGGCCAGGGGGCGGCTCGCCGCATTGAGGGCGGCCGGGAGCGCCCTGGCCTTGCCGTCGTCGCCGCACCAACGCCGTGTCGCCTCGTTGGGCACCACGCGGTGCCGCAGCGGCCAGCTGATGCCGAATAGGTCCGTTTCGATGGTGTTGTCCGCGTGCATGATTCGCCGCTGGTACTCGCGGTTGGCGTTGGCCTCGTGGGTCAACAGGAACCGCGTACCGGCGATGACACCGCTGGCGCCGGCCTTCAGTGCGGCGCTGGTATCGGCGCCGGTGGCGATGCCGCCGGCCAGAAACACCGGGCGACCGGCGGCCGCCGCGAGCGCTTCGGGCAGGAAGTCCAGGGCGCGCATGGTCCCGACGAGATGGCCACCCGCCTCACGTCCCTGGGCGATCAGGCCGTCGGCGCCCCAGCCGACGGCGGCGCGCGCCTGCGCCGCGGTGCCGACCATGACGAACACGAAGACACCGGCATCGCGGAAGTGCGCTACCAGGCCACGTTTTTCACCGAACGCCAGCACGACGGCGTCCACGCCGGCGTCCACGCAGACCTGGACGTGGTGGCGACGGACGAACGGCATCAACAGGTTGACCGCGACGGCGCGGTCCGGCGCCCGCTCGCGCACTTCGCTTATACACGTGCGCAATTGGCGCGGTGTCGCGATGCCAAGCGTTCCCAGCGCACCCGCGTTGGCGACCGCGGCCGCCAACGCCGCACCGGCGAGTCCGCCGCCCATTCCCGCTTGTCCTATCGGAACGTCGAGCCGCAACCGGTCAGCGATGTCCATGCCATACGACGCTACGCGGCCGGGGAATTCGCCCCGTTAGCCGGCCCGTTGGCGGGCTGGTTTTCGTTGCTGGCCTCCGGCGATCGAGCGTAATCTTGACAACAGATGGATGGGTTGCAGCGAGCTCAAAAGGCTTGCTGCATAACAGAAAGGTCACAAAATGAGTACAGTCCATTCATCAATCGATCACCACCCGGACCTGTTGGCTCTACGGGCGCGCTACGAACGCGTTGCCGAGTCGATGAGTGCGCATGTCACCTTCGGCCTGGCCCTGCTGACCGGTCTGTATGTGGCTGTGTCGCCGTGGATCATCGGATTCAGCGAAACGAGATCGCTTGCGATGTGCGACCTCATCGCCGGGATCGCGGTCGCGTTCTTGGCGTACGGGTTCGCATCGGCACTTGACCGTGCGCACGGAATGACCTGGACGCTGCCGGTGCTCGGCGTGTGGGTCATCGTGTCGCTGTGGGTCCTGCCGGGCTTCTCGCCCACCGCCGGCATGATCTGGTCGAACGTGGTCGGTGGCGCGTTGTTGACCTTCCTGGGCCTCAACGCGACGTACTTCGGCACGCGCACGCGCGCCGAGGTCACACGCGCATAGCCGTCCACGTCCGTTGAGCCAGGCGGCAATTCGCCCTGCCTGGCCGGCTAATCCCGGCCCGGGCAGGGCTAGCCGCAGACTGCGCCGATGGCGGCCGACCCGACGAGCTTGACGTATTTGGCCAGCACGCCGGTCTTGTAGCGCGGCGGCGGAGGAGTGAAATCCTTTCGCCGAGCGTCGAATTCGGCCGCGTCGGCCAGCACGTCCAACGTCTGGCCGGCCACGTCGAGCCGGATCCGGTCGCCGTCGCGCAGGAAGGCGATGGGCCCGCCGTCGACCGCCTCCGGGGCAACGTGGCCCACGCACAGCCCGGTGGTCCCGCCGGAGAACCGGCCATCGGTAAGCAGCAGAACGTCTTTGCCGAGGCCGGCACCCTTGATCGCGCCGGTGATAGCCAGCATCTCGCGCATCCCGGGACCGCCCTTGGGGCCCTCATAGCGGATCACCACCGCGTCGCCCTTGGTGATGGTGCCGTCCTCAAGCGCGTCCAGCGCGGCCCGCTCGCCGTCGAAAACCCTTGCGGTGCCCTCGAACACGTCGGAGTCGAAACCGGCCGACTTGACCACCGCGCCCTCGGGCGCCAGCGACCCGCGCAGGATGGTGATCCCGCCGGTCGGGTGGATCGGGTCGCTCATCGCGCGCAGCACCTTGCCGTCCGGGTCGGGCGGGTCGATGGCAGCGAGGTTCTCGGCCACCGTCTGGCCGGTCACCGTCAGGCAGTCGCCGTGCAGCAGGCCCGCGTCGAGCAAGGCCTTCATCATGACCGGGACGCCGCCGATGTGGTCGACGTGCGACATCACATGCCGGCCGAACGGCTTGACGTCGGCCAGGTGCGGCACCTTGGACCCGATCCGGCTGAAGTCGTCGAGGGACAGCTCGACGTCGGCCTCGTAGGCGATGGCCAGCAGGTGCAGCACCGCGTTGGTCGAGCCGCCGAACGCCATCACCACCGCGATCGCGTTCTCGAACGCCTCCTTGGTGAGGATGTCGCGGGCGGTGATGCCGCGCCGCAGCAGCTCGATGACGGCCTGCCCGCTGCGGCGCGCGAAGCCGTCGCGACGGCGGTCGGTCGCCGGCGGCGCCGCGCTGCCGGGCAGCGACATGCCCAGCGCTTCGGCCGCGCTGGCCATGGTGTTGGCGGTGTACATGCCGCCGCAGGCCCCCTCGCCGGGGCAGATCGCCCGCTCGATGGCGTCGACGTCCTCCCGGGGCATCAGCCCGCGGGCACACGCCCCCACCGCCTCGAACGCGTCGATGATCGTGACCTCGCGCTCGCTGCCGTCGGACAGCTTGGCCACCCCCGGCAGGATGGAGCCCGCGTACAGGAACACCGCCGCCAAATCGAGTCGGGCGGCGGCCATCAGCATCCCCGGCAGCGATTTGTCGCACCCGGCCAACAGCACGGAGCCGTCGAGTCGCTCGGCCTGCATCACGGTTTCGACGCTGTCCGCGATCACCTCGCGGGACACCAAGGAGAAGTGCATGCCCTCGTGACCCATCGAGATGCCGTCGGAAACGGAGATCGTCCCGAACTCCAGCGGGTAGCCGCCGGCCGCGAACACCCCTTCCTTCACCGCCTTGGCGAGCCGGTCCAGGGAGAGGTTGCACGGCGTGATCTCGTTCCAGGACGACGCGACCCCGATCTGCGGCTTGGCGAAGTCTTCGTCTCCCATGCCTACCGCGCGCAACATGCCGCGGGCCGCGGCCTTCTCCAGGCCGTCGGTGACGTCGCGACTGCGCGGTTTGATGTCGGCGGGGGTTTTGGCCATTTTCCAAGTATGCCGGGCTGGTCCACCGCAAATTCGCGGGTCATACCCCGTCGGGGTATAAACTCGGAGGGGTGACGACGGTACACGGATATTCGCAGGACAAGGACAACTACGCCAAGCGGCTTCGGCGCATCGAAGGCCAAGTGCGTGGCATCGCGCGGATGATCGACGAAGACAAATACTGCATCGACGTCCTGACCCAGATCAGCGCGGTCAACAGCGCCCTGCGTTCGGTGGCGCTGAATCTGCTCGACGAGCATCTGAGCCACTGTGTGACCCGCGCTGTCTCCGAGGGCGGAAACGAGGCCGACGACAAGCTCGCCGAGGCGTCGGCGGCCATCGCGCGCCTTGTTCGTTCCTAATCGGTGACCGTGTTGATACGTGTGTTGAGACCGTAGATGGGATGAACCCGTTGCGGCGGTGCGTACGGTAAGGGCATTGTGAGCGCGCCAGCAATTTCCACTCAGCCACCGGGAAGTCCGGCCGATGCCGACGCTATGACAGCCGAAACCGGAACCACCACCGCTAGTGCGCGAACGTGGACGCCGCGGATCGCCGCTCAACTAGCGGTGTTGGCCGCCGCGGCCTTTACGTATGTGACAGCCGAGATCCTGCCCGTCGGCGCGATTTCGGCGATCGCACGCGATCTGCAGGTCAGCCTGGTCGTGGTTGGCACCCTGCTGACGTGGTACGCCCTGGTGGCGGCCCTGACAACGGTGCCGCTGGTGCGCTGGACCGCGCACTGGCCGCGGCGGCGAACCCTGGTGATGAGCCTGACCTGCCTGACCGTGTCGCAGCTCATCTCGGCGCTGGCGCCGAACTTCGCGGTGCTGGCCGCCGGGCGGGTGCTGTGCGCGGTCACCCACGGCGTGCTTTGGTCGGTGATCGCCCCGATCGCCACCCGGCTGGTTCCGCCGAGCCATGCCGGACGCGCCACGACGTCGATGTATCTCGGAACGAGCCTGGCGCTGGTCGTCGGCAGCCCCCTTACCGCGGCGATGAGCCTGATGTGGGGCTGGCGGCTCGCGGTGGTGTGCGTGACGGTTGCGGCCGCCATCGTGACGGTGGCCGCCCGGATCATGCTGCCGGAGATGGTGCTCACCGAGGACCAGCTCGCCCACGTCGGCCCCCGGTCGCGGCATCACCGCAACGGGCGGTTGATCACGGTGAGCCTGCTCGCGATGGTCGCGGTGACCGGCCACTTCGTGTCCTACACGTTCATCGTGGTGGTCATTCGCAACGTCGTCGGGGTGCGCGGGGCCAGCCTGGCTTGGGTGCTGGCGGCGTACGGTGTCGCGGGGCTGCTGTCGGTGCCGCTGGCCGCTCGGCCGACCGATCGCCGGCCCCGGGGCGCAATCATCCTTTGCATGGCCGGGCTGACCGCTGCGTTCGTGGTGCTCACTGCGCTGGCCTTCACCGGCCGGACCTCGGTGTCGACGGCGGTGATCGGAACCGCCGCGATCGTGCTCTGGGGCGCGATGGCCACCGCGGTGTCGCCGATGATGCAATCGGCGGCCATGCGCAACGGCGCCGACGACCCCGACGGCGCCTCGGGTCTGTATGTGACGGCGTTCCAGGTCGGCATCATGGCCGGCTCGCTGGCGGGCGGGTTGTTGTACGAGCGCAGCGTCGCGCTGATGCTGACGGCTTCGGCCGGGCTGATGGGTGTCGCCCTGGCGGGTATCGCGGTCTACCGGCATATGCTGGATGTTCCGCCGGCAAGCTCACGCGATTCATAACTCGGCAGCTCAAAGGCCCCGAGTTGCGTCCCCGGGCGGCCCTGTCGGGTCG
>NZ_MBEM01000236.1:0-708 GCF_001954045.1 Mycobacterium sp. SP-6446
GGCGCTACATACGAGGGCGGATACACCAGACTCGTCGACGACGTCGACACGACGTTGATCCCCGCCTCCAGCAGCCGCAAGTAGTCGGGCACGGCGGCGCCGTCGCGCTCGGGGCCGCTGGCCGCGTAGATGACGCAATCGGGTTTGAGGGCGATCAGCGCGTCGGCATCGCTGGTGGCGGCGAGGCCGATCGGCTCGCCGTTGGCGAGTTCGCCGGCGTCCCTGCCGACCTTCTCCGCGGAGTGCACCCACACGCCGACCAGATCCAGATCGGGGCGTCGGTGGATGGTGCGGATCGCGATCGACCCGATGCCGCCCGTCGCCCAGACCACTACCCGCTGGGTCGTCATCCTGTTCCTCCTGTTAAGAGAGTAGGCACTATCCTAATGAACAAATCTTAGGTTATGGTGCTGTTGATGCTCACGCTGAGGTTCGACCTGCGTGCTCCGAGTTGGGCTGGGCCGGCCGCCGACTACGTGCGCCGCGGGCGCTCATGAGTAGGGAGGTGAACCCTATGCGTACCGTCGTGTGGTCGACGGGGGGAGTCGGGTCGATCGCCATCGATGCGATCCGCCGCCGGCCAGACCTGGAACTCGTTGGGGTATGGGTGCATTCGCCCGACAAAGTCGGCAAGGACGCCGGGGAATTGGCCGGCATCGAGCCGCTGGGTATCGCGGCTACCAACGATGCCGACGCGCTGATCGCCCT
>NZ_MBEM01000237.1:0-773 GCF_001954045.1 Mycobacterium sp. SP-6446
AAACCCCACCAACTCATCGAGCGCCGGATCACCCCGACCGGCCACCGCGAAGCCCACGGCCACATCAGAACTGGCGCTGATCTTCGACAACAACACCGCCAACCCGGCCTGCACCACCATGAAACTCGTCGCATTATGCTCACCAGCCACCCGAGCAACCTGGCGCTGCAACCCCGCCGACCACTCCACACCCACACTGGCCCCACGCTGATCAGCCACCACCGGATAAGGCCGATCAACAGGCAACTCCAAACGCTCCGGCATCCCCGCCAAAACCCGCTCCCAATAAGCCAACTGGCCCGCAACCGCACTATCGGGATCAGACTCCGACCCCAACCACCCCCGCTGCCACAACGCATAATCGGCATACTGCACCCCCAACGGCGCCCACCCCGGCACCCGACCGGCGCACCGGCTGGCATAGGCCACACCCAAATCAGCGGTCAGCGGCCTTAGCGACCAGCCATCCGCGGCGATATGGTGCATCACGATCACCAGCACGTGCTCGTCGTCGACAATGCGGAAAAGCCTTGCCCGCATTGGGATCTCGGTGGCCAGATCAAAGGTGTGGCGCGCCGCGGTATCGATGACCTCGTTCAGTGAACCTGGCGACCAGCCGCTGGCATCAACAACACCCCACCCAAAATCGGCCTGCTCAATAGGAATAACCACCTGCCGGGGTGTTCCCTCGACCGTGGGGAACACAGTGCGCAGGCTTTCATGACGGCCCACCACATCGGCCAGCGCCGCAGCCAACGCATCAACATCGAGCG
>NZ_MBEM01000238.1:0-18032 GCF_001954045.1 Mycobacterium sp. SP-6446
GCTCGCCGGCCTGGCGCCACGCGCGGTCACCCGACCACAGCATGCTGACGATGAACTTGCCGTTGGGATCGAACTTGGGCCCGAGGTAGCGGTGCGCCGCTGCCTCGCACTGTTCCTGGCTGATTTGCTGAATACGCGCCGGCGACGGCGGGGCCGCGTTGGGCCCGTACTCCGAGCCGGGGAACGTCCGCATGTCGACGGACTCGGCGACCTCGAACTTGTGGTCGTCCGCGCAGTTGACGATGCTCGCCGACTCCGGCGTGATGTCGGGCCACATCAGGCAGTCACCACTCTTGGCGCGGTTGAAGGCGGCGTCGCTCTTGGCCCCGGTGCTGGGCACCGGACCGCTGTCGAGGTAGCCGGCCAGCCGCCCCTGCCCGCCGCCGACCGGGATCGCGGTCACCAGCCCTGCGATCAGCAGGCCGCCGAGCGCGAAGAGGAGCAACGCCCGCCTGGTCGCGGTCGCCTGCAAGCCGCGCGGCCACTGGAACGCGCCAGCCGGCTGTCCCGCCTCGCCGGCGGCGGGGCCGGGCGGGGAGACTTCCGCTTCGGGGGTATCCAACATCGGCTCCATTCTGACAGGAGCCGCGGAGCCGCGTGACGGATGTGGCGTATGTAGCGTCGTGTGATCGTCTGCGGCGGTGCTGTGCGGCGCCGCCGCCGGGCCAAAAGTAGTCTTCAGGCCGTGATCGACCTGAAGCTGCTTCGCGAGGACCCCGACGCCGTACGCCGTTCCCAACTCAGCCGCGGGGAAGACCCGGCGCTGGTGGACGCCCTGCTGACGGCCGACGCGAATCGCCGTGCCGCGATTTCGAACGGCGACGCGCTGCGCGCCGAACAGAAGTCCGCGAGCAAGAGCGTGGGCGCGGCGTCGGCCGAGGAGCGGCCGGCCAAGCTCGCGCGCGCCAAAGAACTCGCCGAACAGGTGAAGGCCGCCGAAACCGCCCAGACGGAAGCCGAGGCGGCGTTCACCGCGGCACACATGGCGATCTCCAACGTCATCATCGACGGAGTCCCGGCGGGAGGGGAGGACGACTTCGCGGTCCTCGACGTCGTCGGCGAACCCAGGGCGATCGAAAACCCTAGGGACCACCTGGAACTCGGTGAGGCACTGGGCCTCATCGACATGCAACGCGGCGCCAAGGTGTCCGGTTCGCGGTTTTACTTCCTGACCGGTCGGGGCGCGCTGTTACAGCTGGGCGTGCTGCAACTGGCGCTGCGGCTAGCCGTCGACAACGGGTTCATCCCGATGATCCCTCCGGTGCTGGTGCGCCCAGAAGTGATGGCGGGCACCGGATTTCTGGGCGCCCACGCCGATGAGGTGTATCGGGTGGAAGCCGACGACCTCTACCTGGTCGGCACCTCCGAGGTGCCGCTGGCCGGCTACCACGCCGACGAGATCCTGGACCTGTCCGGCGGCCCGCTGCGCTACGCCGGCTGGTCGTCGTGCTTTCGCCGCGAGGCCGGCAGCTACGGCAAGGACACCCGCGGCATCATCCGGGTGCATCAGTTCGACAAGGTGGAGGGCTTCGTCTACTGCACACCCGCCGACGCCGAGGCGGAGCATCAACGGCTGCTGGGCTGGCAGCGCGAGCTGCTGGCGCTCATCGACGTGCCGTATCGGGTAATCGATGTGGCCGCAGGCGATCTCGGCTCGTCGGCCGCGCGCAAGTTCGACTGCGAGGCGTGGGTTCCCACGCAGGGGGCCTACCGCGAGCTGACGTCGACGTCGAACTGCACCACGTTTCAGGCGCGCCGGCTGGCCACCCGCTACCGCGACGACAACGGCAAGCCGCAGATCGCGGCGACCCTCAACGGCACGCTGGGCACCACCCGGTGGCTGGTCGCGATCCTGGAGAACCACCAGCAGCCCGACGGCAGCGTCCGGGTCCCCGACGCGCTGGTTCCCTTCGTCGGCACCGAGGTGTTGGAGCCCGCCGGCTAGTGGCGATCGCAAGCGCGGCGGAGCCGGGCGAAGCGGGTCGCCACCATTGATCAAGCGCGGCGCGCGCCCGGGGTATGCCCAAACGCGCGCCGGTAGGTGTCGATGAAGGCGCTGGGCGTGGCCCAGCCGCATTGCAGGGCCACCGAGGTCACGTCGTGGCGGTTGGCGAGCAGCATCAGCGCGTGATGCAGACGTAGTTGGGTGCGCCATTGCGGGAAGGTCATCGCCAGCTCGTCCCTGAACAGGCGGCTCAGCGTGCGCTGACTGACGCCGATCCGACGGCCGATTTGCTGCAACGTCAGCGGCTCGGTCAGGTTGTCGGTGATCAGCGCGCACGCTTGGCGCAGGCGGCTGTCGACCGGTGTCGGAATCCACAGTGGCTCATGGATGTTCGAGTCCCGCACTTGATCGTGCAGGACGGCCAGCATCCGGTGGTGTTCGTCGCTGTCGGTGCCGTCTGTCTGCGAGCTGGCGATGATGAGTTCTCGCATCAGCGGATTGACGGCGAGCACGGTCGGTGTTGCCGGACCGCCACGGTAGCGCCGCGGGTCCAGGGCGACCCCGTGGAATTGCGTCTGGCCGTGAAACTTGTGCTCGTGCCAGCAGCCCGCCGGTATCCAGATGGCGCGATTCACTGGCGTGATCCAGGTTCCCGCGGGGGTGGTTACCGACACCGCACCGGAGGACGGGTAGACGATCTGGTGCAGGGGATGACGGTGGCGCTCGATTCGCGCGCCGGGCGCGAGCGACTGCGACGACGTGGCCCTCCCGTGATGGCGGTTTTCCGACATAACTCGACAGAATATCGGAAGCCCGCAACCTTGGCGTCCGCCTAGCGTTCTGTGTATGGCAATGAATCTCCTTCACCGGCGCCGGTGTAGCTCGGCGGACTGGGCCAAGATGGTGGCCGACAAGTTGCTGCCCTGGTCGCTCAGAGACGTCGAATTAGGCTCGCGCACACTGGAAATCGGCCCAGGCTACGGCGCGACGACACGCGCCCTCCTGGACCGGACCGACTCGCTCACCGCCGTCGAAGTCGACGGTCCGATGGCCGATGACCTGAACCGCCGCTATGGCGAACGGGCACGCATCATCCACGGCGATGGCACCAGTACCGGGCTGCCCGACGACCACTTCTCGTCGGTGGTGTGCTTCACGATGCTGCACCACGTGCCCAGCGCCCGGCTGCAAGATCAGCTGTTCGCCGAGGCTTTCCGGGTGCTGCAACCGGGGGGCACCTTCGCCGGCAGCGACGGTGTGCCGTCGCTGACATTCCGGCTGATCCACATCGCCGACACCTACAACCCGATCGCGCCGCCGGATCTCCGCCGGCGGCTTCGAGCGGCGGGATTCACCGACATCCGGGTCGACGCCAAGGGCGGCCGACAGAGATGGCGGGCGATCAAACCGCTCGCCGCGTAACGGGGGCCTAAGCGCTCACCGGCTCGCGGGCCTGCTCGTGGCGGCGCTGGCGCTCGATGGTCGCGAAGTAGAAGGCGAACGCGAACGCGAAGCTGGTGAACAGGCTGGACACGAAGTACAGCCACGGGTGCCGCAGGCCCCGGCGATAGCCGTCGACAATCGTAAAAAGCGGCAGCAGAATGACATTCGCGATCGTGTAGTCCTGGCTGGCCGAGCTGGCGGCGGGGTTGGTGAACATCAACTTCATGTATTCGACCCAACTGCCGTGTTCGCCCCACAGCGGATTGGTCGATCCCCCGTGCGAGTATTCCTCCACGTAGGTGATGTTGAAATACCAACCGAGCCCGACCGACGCGATGCCGACGACGTAGTACACGATTTCCATCGGCGAGAAGACGGGGCCGGTGGCGGGGCGGGCGAAAACCTTTGAGTTGGCCCTGACGATCCAGACGATGACCGCCAGTCCAAGTACCGCGTGCGAGAGTAGCGAGACCATGCGCGAAGTCTCGCTCGTGTTCCGAAGTTTTGTCAATATTGACACAACGCGAAGGGGTACCTTACTGGCATGGTCCGGCCCGCTCAGACGGCGCGCAGCGAGCGCACGCGCGAAGCGCTGCGCCAGGCCGCCGTGGTGAGATTCCTGGCCCAGGGGGTCGAGGAAACGTCGGCCGAACAGATCGCGGCGGACGCCGGGGTGTCGCTGCGGACGTTCTATCGCCATTTCCGCTCCAAGCACGATCTGCTGTTTGCCGACTTCACCGGGCTGCACTGGTTTCGCGCCGCGCTCAACGACAGGCCGGCCGGCGAACCGATCATCGATTCGGTGCAGGCCGCGATCTTCGCGTTTCCGTATGACGTTGAAGCGGTTACCAAAATCGCCGCGTTGCGGGGCGGCGAGCTGGACCCGGGCCGCATCGTCCGGCACATCCAGGAAGTCCAGGCCGACTTCGCCGACGCCATCCAGGCGCAGCTGCAGCGCCGTGGCCGGACGGGGCACCGGACGACGGACGAGCGGCTGCGCGTCGCGGTGACCGCGCGCTGCATCGCAGCCGCCGTCTTCGGTGCTATGGAGGTCTGGATGCTCGGCGACGACCGGTCCCTGGGGGAACTGGCGCGGGTCTCCCACACGGCGCTGGAGTCGCTGCGCGCCGGCATCACCGACGCCTGGGCACCCGACAAAGTTTCGTCATAATTGACAAAACTTTGCGTCCGTGCCAGCCTGCGTGCGGAGGGACGGACATGACTGGATATGACGCGATAGTTATCGGCGCCGGGCACAACGGCCTGGCCGCGGCGGTGTTGCTGCAGAAGGCGGGCCTGCGGACCGTGTGCGTGGACCCCAAGCTGTACGCCGGTGGGATGGCCTCGACGGTGGAGCTGTTCGACGGGTATCAGTTCGAGATCGCGGGCTCGGTGCAATTCCCGACGGCTTCGGTGGTCGTCGAGGAACTCGGCCTGGACACCCTGCCGACCATCGACCTGGACGTGATGTCGGTGGCGGTGCGCGGAGTGGGCGACGACCCGCTGGTCCAGTACAGCGACCCGGTCAAGCTGTTCACTCACCTCAACGAGGTGCACGGGGCCGACGCGGTCAACGGGATGGCGGGGCTGATGGCCTGGAGCCAGGCGCCGACGCGGGCACTGGGCCGCTTCGACGCGGGTGCGCCGCCCAAGACCCTCGACGAGATGTATGCCTGCGCCACAAACGAATTCGAACGCTCGGCGATCGATGACATGCTGTTCGGTTCGGTCACCGACATCTTGGACCGCTATCTCCCCGACCGCGAGAAGCACGGCGCCCTGCGCGGCTCGATGACGGTGCTGGCCGTCAACACCCTCTACCGCGGGCCGTCGACGCCGGGCAGCGCGGCCGCACTGGCCTTCGGGCTGGGCGTTCCCGACGGGAACACCATGCAGATGAAGAAGCTCCGCGGCGGCATCGGTGCGCTCACCGCGCACCTGTGCACACTGCTCGAGAGCCACGGCGGCGAAGTCCGGCTGCGCACCAAGGTGACCGAGATCGTCGTCGCCGACGGCCGCGTGAGCGGGGTGCGAACCGAGGCCGGGGAGACGCTCACGGCTCCGATCGTCGTCTCCGGCATCGCGCCCGATGTCACGCTCAACGAGCTGATCGATCCGGCCGCGCTGCCGGCCGACATCCGGGAACGCTATGCGCGCATCGATCACCGCGGCAGCTATCTGCAGATGCACTTCGCGCTCGACGAAGCCCCGGCGTTCAGCGCGCCGTACGAGGCCCTCAACGATCCGGCCATGCAGGCCTCGCTCGGTCTGTTCTGCACGCCGGAGGAAGTCCAGCAGCAGTGGGAGGATGCCCGGCGTGGGATCGTTCCGGCCGACCCGACGGTGGTGTTGCAGATCCCGTCGCAGAACGACCCGGACCTCGCGCCCGAGGGCAAGCACGCCGCATCGGCGTTCGCGATGTGGTTCCCCATCGAGGGCGGCGCCGACTATGGCAAGGCAAAGGTCGAAATGGGTCAGCGGGTGATAGACAAGATCACCCGGCTCGCACCGAATTTCGAACGCAGCATCATCCGGCACACCACCTTCACGCCCAGGCACATGGGCGTGATGTTCGGCGCCCCGGGCGGCGACTTCTGCCACGGGCTGCTGAATCCCAATCAGATCGGCCCGAACCGGCCCGGCCCGAAAGGCTTTCTCGGTCAGCCGATCCCAATCGGGGGACTGTACCTGGGCAGCGCGGGCTGCCATGGCGGGCCGGGAATCACGTTCATCCCCGGCTACAACGCCGCTCTCGCTGCGCTGGCCGACCGCTAGACTCTCGGCGAGCGTGTACTCAGTGCGAAAAAATGACCAAAATCTCGCCGTGAGTGCACGTTCGGCGCGCTGGTACTAACCCAGCCCGCTCAGCAACACGTCGAGCAGTGCGGTGAACTCGTCCGGTCGCGCCGGCGTGAACGCGGGGCTCGGCCAGGTTCCCGGGACGTCCAGGGTGATCAACGTCGACTTGAGTGGCCGTTGCACGTCCAGTGGCAGCCAGCGACGAAAGTCGGAGCTGCCCCAGATGCGGAACCGCTGCATGAACATGCCCAGCGATTCGACTTTGTACCCGCGGATCGTGTCCAACGCGATCACCTTGGACGTACCGGAGGGAAAGTGGTAGCGGCGCAACGTGATCGCCCTGCGGTCCAGCTGGACCAGGCCGTCGTCGTACGTCTCGCTCATGCCCGGGAGCTCCGCAGCTGATGTCCCCGCGAGGTCAGGCACCGGCCGTCGTCCAGACGCCACTGCCATCCGTGCAGGTTGCAGGTCAGCGTGTTGCCTTCCACCACACCGAATTTCGATAGGTCGGCCTTCAGGTGCGGGCAGCGGCGCTGAATCTCCCAGCCGTCCAGGGTGACCGAGGCGGAGTCGTCGTGGGTCTCGGCGAACCAGCCGTCGGCATAGGCGATCCGTTCGTCGGTAAGGCACTTGAAGAAGGTGTAGAGGTATTCGTTGTAACCGCCGACCCGCCATGCGGTGAACCGGGTCGACAGGAAGATGGTGTTGACCCAGTCCGGCTCGTGGTCGCGCAGCACCGTGCGCACCAGCTCGGGCGCGATCGCGAAACCATAGCGGACCTTTTCGTCGGGAATCCGTTCGCGCACGGCCCGTTTCGGAAAGTCCAGGATCACGGTCTCCGGGCCGATCACCAGTTCGACGGGGTAGCCGATGCCGTCGCAGATCTCGTCGCTTTGCAGCATGATCGGCTCGAACAGCGCGCGCAGCCCGTCCAGCAGCGGCTCGCCGGTGGCGGGGGCCCAGCTGGCCCGCTCAGCTGCCAGGACGGGCGCCATCCGCTCGGCGTAGTCGGCGATGTAGGCCGCCTTGCCCTTGGTGAAGATGTCGTCCACCTCGGCGGTGGGTAGCGGGTGGCGCAGTGAGTTCAGTTCCGTGCCGGTGAAGTCCGCGGTCGATCCGGGAATCATCAGCAGACCGCGATCGTGCCCGTGGCTGCGCATCTGGTCGAGGAACACCATTTGGTCGGGGAAGATGTTGGCCGGGTCGCCGTGATCGTCGTTGAGGTGGCGCAGCTCCGGGTCCAGGAAGCACGGCGGCCCCGCCGACGGCACCACCCAGGTCGCCCCCACCTGGGCGATGTATTGGCGCGCGCGGTCCATTTGGCGCTGCCGCTTCTGGGTGCCGAACGACTCCTTGGCGCGGGCCGGCATGTCGTAGACCATCGGGTACCAGATCGCCCCCGAGTACTGCAGCAGGTGCACGTCGATGTGCCCGAACTCGGATGTCAGCACATCCAAATCCACCGGCCGCGCATCGTTCATGTTGAAAACCGTTGTGGCGCCGTCGGAAACCACCAGCGCCGAATCGCCGATCGGGCCGTCCGCGGGCGCGCGCAGCGCGATGACCATGACGTCAAGGTCGCCCTTCGGGCCGCTGATCCGGTGCTTGACAGAGTCGGTGGTCTCGAAGAACCTGTGAAAGCCTAACTCCTGCAGCGCATTTCGCAGGTCCGGCACCGGGTAGTCGGGCAACAGCACCACGGCGTCTTTGTTGACGTGCGCGCTGAGGTGCTTCGCGTCGAAGTGGTCCTTGTGCAGGTGCGAGACGTAGAGGTAGTCGCAGTCGCCGAGCGTGTCCCAGTCCAGTGCGCTGTTGTCCGGGAACGGGAACCAGGATGCGAAGTAGGCCGGGTTCACCCAGGGGTCACACAGGATGCTGCCCGCATGGGTCTGGATCAGAAATCCGGCGTGACCTACGCTCGTGACCTGCACAAATGCCTTTCTCGGGGTTCTGGGGATCGTCCCAAGTTTAGCGTGGGGCCGCTGCCGGGGCCCGGCGCACAGGCGGGAGCATTACGCTGAATGGCTGTGGAACCGGTATACGGGACTGTCATCCAGCTTGCCCGGTTGGTCTGGCGCATCCAGGGCCTGAAGATCACCGTGTCCGGGGTCGAGAACCTGCCGACCAGCGGTGGGGCGGTCGTCGCGATCAACCACACCGGCTACCTCGACTTCACTTTCGCCGGTTTGCCCGCCTACAAGCAGGGCCTGGGCCGCAAAGTGAGATTCATGGCCAAGCAGGAGGTCTTCGACCACAAGATCACCGGGCCGATCATGCGCAGCCTGCGGCACATCTCGGTGGACCGGCTGGATGGGGCCGCGTCGTACGAAGAAGCCGTCCGGATGCTGAAGGACGGCGAGCTGGTCGGGGTGTACCCCGAAGCCACGATCAGCCGCAGTTTCGAGATCAAGGAGTTCAAGTCGGGGGCCACCCGGATGGCGGTCGAGGCCGGCGTGCCGATCGTTCCGCACATCGTCTGGGGTGCGCAACGGATCTGGACCAAGGGCCATCCCAAGAAGCTGCTTCGCCCGAAGGTACCGATCACAGTGCTGGTCGGCGAACCTATCGCGCCGACGCTGGCGATCGAGGATTTGAAGGGCCTGCTGCACTCGCGCATGCAACACCTGCTGGAGCGGGCGCAGGAACAGTATGGGCCGCATCCCGCCGGGGAGTTCTGGGTGCCGCACCGGCTGGGCGGCGGCGCTCCGTCGTTGGCCGAGGCGTCCCGCATCGAGGCCGAGGAGGCGGCCGCGCGGGCGGCCCGTCGCGCCCAGGCCGCAGGAGCGTCGGAGTCGTAATCGATGGTGGAGCCGACCTTCCGCACGCTCGAGATCATGGCGCAGCTGGTCGTGATGGCGACGGGTACGCAGATCACCTACCGCGGCGAGGAGAACGTTCCCGCCCGCGGCGGCGCGGTCGTCGCGATCAATCACACCAGCTATGTCGACTTTCTGCCGGCCGCGCTGGCCATGCACCGCCGCGGCCGCCGGCTGCGGTTCATGATCAAGGCGGAAATGCAACGGGTGAAGGTCGTCAACTTCCTGATCAAGCACACGAAGACCATCCCCGTCGATCGAGACGCCGGAGCCGCCGCGTATGCGGTGGCCGTACAGCGGCTCCGCGAGGGGGAGCTGGTCGGGGTCTACCCGGAGGCCACCATCAGCCGAAGCTTCGAGCTCAAGGAATTCAAGACCGGGGCCGCCCGCATGGCCCTCGAAGCGGATGTCCCGATCGTTCCCGTGATCGTCTGGGGCGCGCAGCGGATCTGGACTAAGGACCACCCGCGACACATCGGCCGCCACAAGGTGCCGGTGATCGTGCAGGTGGGCCCGCCGCTGCGAGCCGCCGACGACATGGCGCGAACCAACGCAGCGCTTCGCGAGTCGATGAGCGCGCTGCTGGATCGGGCCCAGCAGGGGTATCCGCGTCCGCCCGGCGCCTATTGGGTGCCGCGCCGGCTGGGCGGTGGCGCACCGACGTTGGCCGAGGCGGCTCAGATCGAAGCCGACGAGGCCGCGGCCCGACTGGCCGACAAGGCCGCAAACCATACCCCGCATCGATCGCGGTAGGGCGAAGGAGAAGGACATGGCAAACGCCTTTTACCGGTTCGGCGAATTGATCGTCCCGCCGGTCGTCGCGATGCAGGGAACCAAATTCACCTACCGCGGCCTGGAGAACATTCCGCAGCGCGGCGGCGCGATACTCGCCCAGAACCACACCAGCTATCTGGACTGGCTTCCGACGATGCTCGCCGTTAAGGAACGCGGCCGTCGCATGTACTTCATGATCAAGGCGGAGATGGGCGAGGTGAAGTCGGTCAACTACGTGATCAAGCACGCCCGGCTCATCCCGGTGGACCGCAGGAGCGGACACGGCGCTTTCGACGTCGCCGTGCAGCGGCTGCGCGAGGGCGAACTCATCGGGATGCATCCGGAGGCGACCATCAGCCGCAGCTTCGAGCTCAGGGAATTCAAGAGCGGTGCCGCGCGGATGGCGCTGGACGCCCAGGCGCCGATCCTTCCCGTGGTCGTCTGGGGCGCGCACCGGATTTGGCCCAAGGATCATCCGAAAAAGGTGTGGCGCAACAAGGTTCCGATCACCGTGGCGGTCGGCCGGCCGCTGCCGCCTCGCGGCACCCCGGAGCAAATCAACGTCGCACTGCGCACCGCGATGAACGAGTTGCTCTATCAAGTGCAGGAGGAGTATCCGCACCCCGAGGGCGAGTACTGGGTTCCGCGGCGCCTCGGAGGCAGCGCGCCCAGCCGGGAAGATTCCCAGGCGATCCGGTTGTCCGAGTTGCAGGAGCGGATCAAGCGGCACGGAACCGACGGCGTGACCAGGCCGGGGCAACCCCAAAGCGGATTGCATTGACCGACCCAACATTGCCGGCGCTCATCGCATGCGACGTCGACGGCACATTGTTCGACGGAAACGAAACCATCTCCCCACGCACCCGCGCTGCGATACGCGCCGCGGTGGCCGAGGGCGCTCAGTTCGTCGTGGCCACCGGCCGCCCCCCGCGCTGGATACGCCCGGTCGTCGACGCCCTCGGGTTCGCGCCAATGGCGGTGTGTGCCAACGGTGCCGTCGTCTACGACCCCGCGTCCGATCGGGTGGTGTCCGCGCGCACCCTGTCCGTCGACACCTTGGCCGAGTTGGCCGAGATAGCGAGGCGCTCCATCCCGGGCGTGGGCCTGGCCGTCGAGCGGATCGGTGAGCGCGCGCATGACACCGCAACGCCTCAGTTCATCAGCTCGCCGGGCTACGAGCACGCGTGGCTCAACCCGGACAACACCGAGGTGTCGATCGAAGACCTGCTCAGCGCCCCGGCGATCAAGCTGCTGATCCGCAAGGCCGGTGCCCGCAGCGAGGATATGGCGGCCGAACTGACCAAGCATGTCGGCATCGAGGGCGACATCACCTTCTCCACCAACAACGGGCTGGTGGAGGTCGTCCCGCTCGGGATCAGCAAGGCCACCGGCGTGGCGGAGGTCGCCAAACCGCTGGGCATCGCCGATCACGAAGCGGTGGCCTTCGGCGACATGCCCAACGACGTGCCGCTGCTGCTGTGGGCGGGTCACGGCGTGGCGATGGGGAATGCGCATCCGGACGTGCGGGCCGCCGCCGACGAGGTCACCGCGACCAACGACGACGACGGGGTCGGGCGGGTGCTGGAACGCTGGTGGCACTAGCGACCGACGGGCCAGGGAAGTTCACCGCCCGCACGGGTAGCAAATGTGGCAGACTGCCCGCGTGCCCGCGGATCAAAAGCCGCCGAACGGCGGCGAGCCCGACGGCGATAAGCCCGCGCCGGTCGAGCCACCCGAGGGCGACGACGCCAGCTCGGAGGAAGACGACTCCGAGCAGTTCCCGTCCGGCGGCAGCATGGAGTTCCAGGACGCGGCGACGACCAAGCCGCGCCCCGCAACGCCAGCCGAGTTGCGCGCGCGGGAGAAGTTCGCCAAGAAGCAGCAGGAGGCCGAGGAGGCGCGACTAGAAGCGGAAGCCAAGCGGCGCCGGCAGCGCCGGGTGCTGATGGGTTCCGCGGCCGCCGTGGGCGTGGTGGGAGTCGTTGCGGCCCTGGGATACTGGGCGTTGTCGACGCCCACCGTGACCGCCCAGTGCGTCCGGGATGACCCGAACGGCCAGCCGGTGATCGTGCCGGACAGCTACTGCACCGATCACACGGCCGGCCTCAACGGCTTCTTTTTCTACGGCGGACACCAGTACCGCTACTACTACGGCAGCTCGGGGTCGGTGGGTTCGCGCCCGATCGGTGGGACGACGAGCGCGCCCAAGGGCGCAACGGTCAAGACCAAGTCGGGCTCCACCATTTCCCGTGGCGGGCTGGGCGGCAAGCTCGGCGGCGGCAAGGGCAGCGGCTCGTGAAGCGTGGCAGGGAAAAGCCACGGCCGAACTGGCGGTCGATCGTCGAATCGCAGGGGCTGGTGTACGGAACACCGGCCCGTGACGCCCGCGGCGCGGACCGACCGTATTGGGACGAGTCGGTGTACTACGAATTCGAGATGGACGAGATTCTTGCGCTGGAAGCCGACGTCGAACTGCTGCACTCGATGTGCCTGAACGCCGTCGAGCAGGTGGTGCTGATGGAGCGGTACGCGGATTTCGGCCTGCCGGAATGGAGTTGGCAGCCGATCGCCGAATCGTGGCGCCGCTCCGACCCCCATGTGTACGGCCGCTTCGACTTGCGCTACGACGGGAGACGGCCGGCGGTGCTGCTCGAGTACAACGCCGATACACCCACGACGCTGCTGGAAGCCGCCATCCTGCAGTGGTATTGGCTCAAGGACAAGTTCCCCGGCGACGACCAGTGGAACTCGTTGCACGAGCAGCTCGTCGCCCGCTGGAAGCAGTTGCGGGACCTGCTGCCCAACAACGAGCTGCACTTGAGTTGGTCCGGGGTGGAGGCCACCGGCGAAGACCAGATCACGACCACCTACATGCAGGAAACCGCGGCCGAGGCGGGCTTTTCGACCGTCGGCTTGATGATCGAGGACCTGGGTTGGGACTCCGCGCTGCAGCGTTTCGTCGACCTCGAAGAGGATCCGATACACGCGATCTTCAAGCTCTATCCCTGGGAGTGGGTGCTCGACGACGAGTTCGGCCACCACGTCGTGTCGAGCCTGCCGCAGACGATGTGGATCGAGCCGCTGTGGAAGACGCTGCTGTCGAACAAGGCGATCCTCGCCATGCTGTGGGAGATGTATCCGGGCCACCCGAACCTATTGCCCGCATACATCGACGACCCGCACGAGCTCACCGAGTACGTCCGCAAGCCCAAGCTCGGCCGCGAGGGAGCGAACGTCACCGTCGTCGGGGCCGGATTGGAGACCGCCACCGGCGGGGTCTACGGCGAAGAGGGGTTCGTTTACCAATTGCTGGACCCGTTGCCGGAGTTCGACGACATGCGGCCCGCGCTGGGGGCCTGGATCGTCGGCGATTCGGCGGCCGGGCTGGGCATCCGCGAGACCGGCGGACTGATCACCGACGACGGCGCAGCCTTCGTCCCGCATCGAATCCTGCAGAAATGAACGGAGTTGATCATCGATGACAACAATCGCCGCGCTGAATTCGAGCTACTGGGATGCGGGCTACATGGCCGTGCTCGGCCGCGGTGCCGGGGCGATCTTCTTGTACGCGATCGTCGGCTTGGTGCTGATGATGATCGGGTTCTACGCGATCGATCTCACCACGCCGGGACCGCTGCGCAAGATGGTGGACGGGGGAAAACCGAACGCCATCATTGTCGCGGCGGCCGGCATGGTCAGCATGGCGCTCATCGTCGTGCTGGCCATCTACTCGTCGTCGGGAAAGCTGCTCGAGGGGCTGGTGGGCTCGGCGGTCTTCGGGATCGTGGGAATCGTGGCGCAGGTGGTGATGATGCGGATCGCGGCGATGGTGATCGGGATCGACATGGACGCCTTGTTCGCCTCCGAGGAGTTCAACTACGAGGCGCTGATGGTGGCCGCGGCGCAGTTCGCGCTGGGCATCGTGGTTGCCGTCGCGATTCTCTAACGCTGGCGGACGGGCCTGTCGCGCAGCGACTTCGGCGGGATCGTGGCTCCGACGAGCGTGTCGGCATCGATCGTGCGGGGTCGATAGGCCAGCGACGCCAATCTCGCTGACATCACGGCGACGGGATCCTCGCAGACGTGGTCCAGCCCCGATAGGAATGCCCACTCGTGCTCGTCGCTCCCGAAATAGACGACGGTGTCGAATGTTTCGTGAAAGCGCCGCCACGACGCGTGCAGCGACTGGTTCCGCCACAGTGTCGGGCAGCCGGCCTGGCCGATGACGACGCTGCCGATCTTGCGGCATCGTGCCAGGAAGTCGGCGTCGTAGAGCCGGTTGTGCTGCGCGGGCGCCGTCCGCTCGTCGGGAAGGTCGACTACCACGATGTCGTACGGCGTACCGCACCGGACGACGAAGTCCCAGCCGTCGCCGTAATGCATCGCGACCGGGCCGAGTCCGCTTTCCGCCCTGCGCAGTTCGTCCACGGTGTAGCCGTAGGGCAGATGCTGCGCGCACAGCCGGACCGCTTCGCGATCGATGTCGACGTGATCGACGTGCGTCGCCCCGGCGGCGACGGCGAGCTGGCTCGTCACTCCCTCGCCGGAGCCGATGACGAGTACCCGCTCGATGCGGGCAGCCAGCAGCAGCGCCGGCACCAGCAGCGCCTCGTGGTAGACGAGCTGGCTGAGCTCGGTGCTCTGACGCTCGCCGTCGGTGAACAGTGTGATGCCCTGTTCCGTGCGGCCGATCACCAGATGCTGAAACTCGGTGCGCACGTCGCAGCGGACATCCGACAGCCGCCAGTTTCGGGTCAGCCCCGGGGCCAGCGGCTCGATGATTTCGTGGCTGGGTAACCTTTTCTCGGGCGCATTAACGAAATGGGTTGGCAGCGGCGGGAATCCGTTGAAGGCAACCGACGCGTAGCTCGCGGTGTACGCGCCGGCATCGTCGATCTCGACCCGGTCGCCGGGCCGCAGCGTCACGGGAAGCGGGTAGTGCCGGTAGAGCACGTCGTCGCCGTCGCACGTCGGGCCCGCGACCACGGCATCATCGAGTGGGTCGCCGTCCCGGCCGGTCCGCAGGCGGTACCGGATGTACTCGTTCTCGGTTTCGGCCAGGCCCCCGTAACGACCGACGTCGAGGTAGACCCAGCGCCGCTCGTCGGTACCGGTCCGGACAGCTACCACCTCGCACCGGATCGTGCCGGCCGAACCCACCAGCACTCGTCCCGGTTCGACCACGAGCCGCGGCGGATCGGCGCCGAAGTGGCGTGTCAGGGCCGACGCCAAGGCCTCGGCGAACGCCTCAAGGGGCGGCGCGTCGGCGGCATACGCGAGGGGGAACCCGCCCCCGACGTTGATCGTCGCGAGGTCGCCCGTTGCATCGAATACCGTTGCGGCGGCGCGTATTCCGAGCTCCCACGCGGCCGGGTCGAGTTGTTGCGAACCGACGTGGAACGACACGCCGTCGGGCCGCAGCCCGAGGCGGCGGGCGTCGCCGAGCAGCTCCGCGGCCTGCGTGGGGGCGCAACCGAACTTGTCGCCGAACGGCGTCACCGACGATGGGAAGCCCGCGGCGATGCGGCATTCCACGGCCGCCCCGGGGGCGTGGGCGGCGATCGTCGTCAGGCCATGCTCGGTGTCGAACGCGAACCGCCGAACCCCGCGCGCGTAGGCCCGAGCCACCTCCGCGGGTTTTTGGATGGTGTTGCCGAAGCTCAGCAGGCCCCCGTCGATGCCGGCGTTAACGCACGCGTCGACCTCGCCGATGGAGGCGACGTCGAACGTGGCGCCCTCGCCCGCGAGCAGACGCAGGATCGGCTCGGCCGGGTTTGCCTTCACCGCGTAGCGGATCCGGGCGCCGGGCAACAACGCCCGCAGCGTCCGGAAGTTCCTTCGCACCCGGTCGAGATCGATCGTCAAATACGGCGTCTCGGGCACAGCTCGCAGACTAATGCTCCGCGCACGCGGGGGAAAACCTGGTCTAGGTGGCCGCCGGGTGCGCGGGCAGCGAGAAGTGTTCCGGCGGGACGGTCGGGCCGCTCGGCGGCTCGGTCGACAACGGCGTGGTGATGCCGTCCACGACCTCGGTGATGTCTCCGGTGAGCCGCTCGAAGTTCAAGGTGCCATGCTGGAAGTTCTGCGTAATCCGCAGCGGTTCTTGGATTTCCGCGCTGGTCGGCAACCCCAGCGGACCTCGCTCGAAGCTCAGCGAGGCCCACGCCTCGTAGATCGCGCCGGTGACCGGCTGGGCGCCCGTCTCGGGTGACCAATACATCGCGCCCCTGGCGAAGGTGGCGTAACGGGAATCACCCTCGCCGCTGTCTTCCGGCGAGGTCGGCGCGCCGAGAACGCTGTTCATGCCGCCAATGGCCTGCCAGTGCTCATAGATCGCGCCACCCTGCAGTGCCTTGATCAACTCCTCGGGCGGATCGTTGAAATGCGATGCGATGTCCCGGATTTCGTCCATCAGCGCGTAGGCGGCGTTGCCTGGGCAGTCGGTGTTGCCGACGTCGCGGTGGGTGAAGATGGTGGGCAGTGTCGCGACGGCCCCGGCCGGAAAGGTGGTGTAGTGGCTGCCCGCCGATTCGAGCGCCACCGTGCCTTTGGGGTCGACGTCGTCCAGACCCAGCCGCCAGCCCAGCAGCCGGCCCACGGTTCGCAGCTGCACCGGCGTGGGCGGTACGTCGTCGAAGTTGCCGATCATGGCCACACCCCAGGTGTTGCGGTTGAATCCGCCGGTGTGGAAGCCCTCGACGGCCTTGGTCAGTCCGCCGGCGCTGCCCTCGAACACCTGGCCGTATTTGTCCACCAACACGTTGTAGGCGATGTCGCACCAGCCCAGCGTCTTGCTGTGGTAGGTGTAGATGGCCTTGACGATCCCCGCCGATTCCAGCGGCGAGTAGTCGTTGCTGCCCGCGGTGTGGTGGATGACCGCGGCGCGAATCCCGTTGTCGTACTGGGGACTACCGCACCGCAGCGCTTCGTCGGCGCCCCATTCGGCCCGGCTGATGATGGGAGGCGCCTGCCCCGGCATCACGACCCCGGACGGCGGCGTCCACTGCGTGTGGGCCGGCGCCTGCGGCGGGGAGATGAGGATCGCGGAGATGTTCTGGCCGAACGGCTGTTCCCTGGACGCCGGCTTGTATCCGAGGTCGTTTGACGCCGGCGGGTCGTTCGGCGGCGGGGGCTGGGTCACCGTCGCATCGAGGGGGCGCGTCACCGCGATCTGCACCGTGGTGGTGGTGCCGACGAACACCGGATCCGTGCTGCGGGGGCCTTCGGTCGGGCCGGCCGGCGGCGCCGACCCGCCGGATCCCGCGGCCGCACCGTCGTCGGGCGCGGCGGTCTCGTACTCGGTCTGATACCAGGGCCCCCACGACCCGTCGGGCCGCTTTGCCCGCACCCGCGTCGAGGTGCCGGCGAGGTCGCCGGTCAGCGCGACCAACGAGAAGGGCTGGTCCTGGCTGACTTCGCGGACCGTGACACCGGCCCCGAGCCCGATCAGCGGCTGCTCGCTCAGCTGGGTGTCGTGGGCCGGGGGCGTGGTGTGGACGCCGCGCTCGTGGGTCGCCTCCGCCACCGCCGAGACGATGACGACCGTCGCCGCGATGGCGGTGAGCAGCATCGTTGGCGTGCGACTACGAGACGACACCAGCTGATGTTACTTGTGTGTCTATTGTTATTTGTGAGGCGACACGAATGTATGCGTGTGGAACCTCACGAAACCTGTTCGACGGCACCGCAGAGCTGTTGTCGCCGGGCGGGTGTTGCTCCCGAATCCGCGCGTGACTCTGCGGTGCCGTCAGGTGACAGGTCCCCCGAAGCTCTAGACCGGAGGCAACGCCGGCGCAGCGGCCGGCAAGGCACCGGCGGCCGCCGGCAGGGCACCGGCCGCGGCACCCGGCAAGGCACCCGCGGCACCCGGCAGGGCACTGGCCGCACCCGGCAGGGCGCCGGCGGCGGCCGCTGGCGCGCCCGCGCCACCGTGCACACCCTGCATGATCGCGGGCATCACCAGGCCCTTGAGCAGGTCGATGGCCTGACCGGCGCCCAGCTGGTTGGCGGCTTGCATCACGTCGTTGACGAGCCCGCCACCGCCGCTGCTACCGCCGCTGGTGCCGGCACCACCGAGGCCGCCCGTCCCGATCGGCGAGGCGCCGCCCAGTGTCGACGGGTCACCAAGGATCGGGTAGGTGCCGTCGGCACCCGGGTCCAATCCGGCCGGCGCGGCACCGATCGGCACCTCGCTGGGAGTGGCCCCGGTGCCACCCAGGCCCGGCGCGAGTCCAGTCGGGCTGGTCAGACCCGGG
>NZ_MBEM01000239.1:0-2514 GCF_001954045.1 Mycobacterium sp. SP-6446
TCAACGTCAAACCCACCTGCGCGGCCAGCGCGGCGGCGCTGTCGACCCCGACCGACGCCCACCGAAACCACGGCCCGACGTCGTGCGCCGACTCCAGCCGCACCCAGCGCGACCGGATGCCGATGGCCTCGCCGTCGAACTCGGCCACGCATCGGCCGCCGCGGCCCAGCAGCTCGGCCGCGCGGCACAGTATTCGGCGCGGGTCGCCGCCGAGGCCGACGTTCCCGTCGACCAGCAGGACCGTCTGCCACCGGCCCATCCAGGGCAGCGGCTCGAACACATCGCCCAGCAGCGCGGCCGCACCGCCGCGGCCGGCCAGGCGGATCGCGGTCGCCGACCGGTCGATGCCGAGCGCGGGGATGCCCCGGCGGATGAGGCGCGCGACCAGCCGGCCGGGCCCGCACCCGAGCTCGATGGTCGGCCCGACGCACATCTGGGTGACTTCTTCGTCGAACACCTCATCGACGGAGTCAGCATCGGGAGCACGGGCCCCCAGCCAGCGGTGTGCCGGCAGCGGACGCACCTCGCCGTCCTCGTGCCGAATCCAACATCGCTCGCCGTCGAGCGCCCGATCGTAGAGATGGCCCAGCATTTCACGCCTCTCGCATCCCGCCCGACACTGCCCGGACGCGCCCCGACCCAGGAGCGTTGCACGCAAGCATTTCGATCACCCGGATCGATACCCGGATCTCGGCTCGGCTAACCCAGACGGCGTTCGAGGGGTGCATGCGAGTGATTCGGTGCCGACGCTGCGCCGGATGGATACTGGACCGATGCCGAACACCGACGTTCACCCCGATCTGCGCCGCATCGCCCGCCTCACCCCCCGCCACCTCGTCGGCCCGCGGACCCTGCCGGTGGTGCGCACGTTGGATCGGCTGCAGGGCCGGCTGGGTAGGCCCAGCGCACCGCCGGACGTCGAGGTCGTCGCCCTCGGACCCGGCGTCGGGGTCCGGCTGTTCCGGCCGACGGGCGTGACCCAGCCGACGCCCGCGCTGCTGTGGATCCACGGCGGCGGATACGTGATCGGCAGCGCGCAGCAGGACGACCAGCTGTGCCGCCGGTTCTGCTCCAGGTTGGGCATCACGGTCGCGTCGGTCGATCACCGGCTGGCCCCCGAGCATCCCTATCCCGCGCCGCTCGACGACTGCTATGCGGCGTTGACCTGGCTGGCCGGGCAGCCCGGCGTGGACCGGAAGCGGATCGCAATCGGCGGCGCCAGCGCGGGCGGCGGGCTGGCGGCTGCGCTGGCCCTGCTGGCCCGCGACCGCGGCGACGTCGCGCCCGCGTTCCAGCTGCTCGTCTACCCCATGCTCGACGATCGCAGTTCCACGACCGAGGACCAGCCGCACTACCGGCTGTGGAACACGCGCAGCAACCACTTCGGCTGGACGGCCTACCTCGGCGATGCCGACCCCGCGGTTGCCGTGCCGGCGCGGCACGACGACCTGAGTGGCCTGCCACCCGCGTGGATCGGGGTGGGCACCCACGACCTGTTCCACGACGAGGATCTCGCCTACGCCGAACGGCTGCGCGCCGCCGGGGTGCCGTGCGAGGTCGAAGTGGTTCCCGGAGTCTTCCACGGGTTCGACCTGTTCGTGCCGAAAGCACAAGTGTCCCAACGCTTTTTCGACACCCAGTGCGACAGTTTGCGCGCCGCGCTCGCCCCCGCCGGCTGATCGCCGGTCACATCGCGAAATACACCAGCTCACCGCCGATGATCGTGGCGGCCACCATGCCGGCGTCCAGCTCGGCCAGCGCCGTCGCCGGCGGCTCGTTCAGCACGCACAGGTCGCCCGGCTGCCCGGGTTCGACGGCGCGGGCCAGCGCCGGTCGCTCGGGGGCGCCCAGGAACATGGTCAAAGCCTGTCGCGCCGAGACACGTTCGCCCGCACCCAGGACTGCGCCGCTGGGTGTGGTGCGGTATACCGCGGCGCGCATCGCGGTCCACGGATCGCCGTGGCCGAACGGCATGTCGGTCGACAGCGCCACGCGCACTTGAGCTTTCAGCAACGACGCGACCCGCCACAGCTGGCCGTGCTCGGCCGGTGGGACATCGGCGAGGTACTGATCGCCGCGCTCGGCGACGAAGTTGGGCTGCGTGACCACGGTCAGGTGCCCCGACGCGGAGAGTTCGGCCAGGTCGGCCAGGGTGTCGTCCGGCACCACTGCGGCGTGCTCGATGCGATCGCGCCGGTGGCTGCCGGCGGCGCGCAGGGCGGCGATGGCGACCACGAGTTGGGCCGCGGTCACGCAGTGCAGGGCGACCGGCCGGTCGGCCGCGTGGTGCTCGGTGATCCAGTCCGTCAGGGCGTCGAGGTCGAGTCGGTCGTCGTGCAGGATCTTTTTGCCCGGCGACAGGAAGTGCAGCCGCGGCCGAAATTCCCCGCGGCGCTGCGCCACCACCAGCGAGACCATGTCGTCGGCGCCGAGGTCGGGGGTGGCGTCGGTGACACCGGTGACGCCGGTCGCGGTGATTCGGCGGCTGAGCTCCGCGAGGTCGGTTTCCCGGCG